>NZ_JBSGZD010000063.1:0-33794 GCF_053610825.1 Streptomyces sp. NPDC054863
GGCCTTCTTCCTGCTTAGTGCGCCTTTAGCTCACTCCCTGTTAGGTTCTACACGTCTGTAGATTTTGTAGATACGCCCCAGACGTACGCCCCTGACGACGGAGACACTTCATGGCCCTGTGGGACCGCCTCAAGGAAACCGCCTCGACGATGCAGACCCAGCTGGAGTCGAAGAAGAACGAGCTGAAGAGCGGGTCGTTCCGCGACGCGAGCATGGCCATGTGCGCGCTGGTGGCGGCGGCGGACGGCACCATCGACCCCTCCGAGCGCCAGCGCGTGGCGTCCCTGATCGCCACCAACGACGTCCTGAAGAACTTCCCCGCCGACGACCTCCAGCGCCGCTTCAACGACTACGTCGGCAAGCTGACGGCGGACTTCGCGTTCGGCAAGGTGAGCATCCTCCAGGAGATCGCCAAGGCGAAGAAGAAGCCGGCGGAGGCGCGTGCGGTCATCCAGATCGGCATCGTGATCGGCGGTGCGGACGGCGACTTCGACAAGACGGAGCAGGCGGTCGTACGGGAGGCGTGCTTCGCACTGGACCTGCCGCCGCACGAGTTCGACCTGTAACCGCTCCCGGTACGCACGGCAGGAGGCCGGTCCCCACCTACGGGCCCGGCCTCCCGCTGTGCGGCCTCAGCGCGGAGCAACCGCCTCCAGTTCCTCCACGCTCCCGGCCATGACCACCCGTACGTGCTCCGTCAGGTGCTCGACCGGCCAGTCCCACCAGGCGAGCGCGAGCAGCCGCTCGATGTCCTCGTCGCCGAACCGCTTCCGGATCAGCTTGGCCGGATTCCCTCCGACGATCCCGTAGTCCGGCACGTCGGAGGTGACGACGGACCCGGCGGCGACGATCGCGCCGTTCCCGATCCGTACGCCGGGCATGACGGTCACGCCGTACCCGAGCCAGACATCGTGGCCGACGACGGTGTCGCCGCGCACCGGCAGGTCCATCAGCAGGTCGACGTGCGGCCCCCACGCCCCGCCGAGCGACGGGAACGGGAAGGTGGACGGGCCGTCCATCCGGTGGTTGGCGCCGTTCATGATGAACCGCACGCCGGTGGCCAGCGCGCAGAACTTCCCGATGCGCAGCCGCTCGGGCCCGTAGTGGTAGAGCACGTTCCGCGTCTCGAAGCCGGTCGCGTCGTCCGGGTCGTCGTAGTACGAGTAGTCCCCGACCTCGATGAGCGGCGACGTCACGAGCGGCTTGAGCAGCACCACACGCTGCTGCCCGGGCATGGGGTGCAGCGTGCCGGGGTCGGTGGGCGGGACGGCTTCGGCGAGACCGCCAGAGGCAGCGGGGCCGCTGCGGCCGGGGGATTCGGTCACGGGGGGTGGCTCCTTACTCAACGACGTACAGGCAAATCAGCACTACGGACCGGACCACGACGAACGACTGCGCCACGGACGACCTCACACGCCCCCGGCCCGAAGCCCGGCGCGGCACCGAGCACAGCGCCGTCGGCATCGGCATCGCCGTCGGCATCGGCATCGGCATCGGCATCGGCATCCGACACGGCACCGGGCGCGGGCCGAGCGCCGCACCGGACCGCACCGCACCGCACCGCACCGCACCGCACCGGAAACAGCACCGGACGTGCAGCTGACCACAGCACCAGCCCCGGCACCAAACACAGCCCCAGCCACCACGTTCCGTACAGCGTCCGGCCTCGGTGTTGCGGGTCCCGGTTCAGGGCTTCGTCGGCTCCGGTACTCGCTCGGCGTCCGGCGCGGCATAACAATGCACGCCGACGAGCTCCCCCGCGCCCCAGTTCTGCTTGCCCGAGCCGAGTCGTCGCCAGCCGATCCGCTCGTAGAACGCGACGGCGCCCGTGTCGTCCGCCACCACATCCAGTACGGGCCACACCCCCAACTCCCGCGCTGCGCACACCACTTCACTCATCAGCGCACGGCCCGCACCGGTCCCCCGCCCCTCCGGCGCCACGAACAGCCGGCCCACCATCGCGACCTCTCCCCCGCCGTCCCACAGCCCGGGTGCGACATCGCCCTCCGCCGCCCGCGCCAGCGCGACGTGCCCCACCACGGGGCCGTTCCCCGGCGCCCGGGCCACCCATGCCCCGAGCTCCCCCTCCAGCACCAGCCAACTCGCTGCATCCACCGGCCAGTTGCGCGGGTACCCGCTCGTCTCGTGCACCGTACGCAGCACCCGTACGCACGCACCGACATCGGCGTCCTTCCGGACCCGCACCACTCCACCCGCATCCGTGCTCATCCGCCCATGGAATCACCCGTACCGCATGCCTCACAGAGTCACCCCGTGCTCCCGCAGCCACGGAAGCGGGTTGATCCCCGAGCCCAGCCACGGCGTCACACGCACCTCGAAGTGCAGGTGCGGCCCGGACACGTTGCCCGTACTCCCGCTGAGGCCGATCGTCTGCCCGGCCGCCACCCGCTGACCGGCCCGCACCCGCACCACCGACAGGTGCGCGTACTGCGTGAAGTAGCCGTCTCCGTGCCGCAGGACCACCTGGTTCCCGAAGCCGTCCCCGCACCCGGTGAAGTGGACGGTCCCGTCCCCCACCGCCCGCACCGACTCCCCGTCGAACACCGCGAAGTCCTGCCCGGTGTGCCGGTGCTTCCACCGCCCGCCCGACTCGGCGAACCCCGACGACAACGGCGCGGGGTCAACGGGCTTGACCCACTTGGGCGTTGCCGCCCGGCCGACCGGCCTCCGGGGCCGCGACCCGAGCGGCTCCACGTCCGCCCCGCTCCCGCACCCGGGCCCCACAGCCCCGCCGGTCGCCGCCAGCCGAGCCGCCTCCGCGGCCCGCAGCCGCTCCTGCGCCTCCCGCAGCTTCGCCTCGATCCGCTGCCGGGCCGCCGACTGCCGGGCCAGTTCGCCCTTCAGTGCCCCGAGCACCCGCGCCGACTCCGCCCGGTCCCGCGCGAGCCGCGCCCGGGACTCGCGTACGCACGTCATCAACGAAGCCGTCGCGTGCCCGCCCCGCCGCGCCAGCGACACCCGTTCCATCATCCGCTCGGGCGATTCGGCACTCAGCAGCCGCAGGGCGTGTCCCAGCCCGCCCCCGCTCTCGCGGTACCGACTGCGCGCGAACTCCCCCGCCACGCGCTGGAGCCGGCCGAGCCGAGCCGCCTCGGCCGCCTCCGCGACCCGCAACCGCCGGACCTTTCCCCGCCCCCGCTCCACGGCCTTCCGCGCCACCTCGTGCGCCTGCACGGCCACGGCCGCCTCCCGGTACAACCGCTCCACCTCGACCGCCCCGGGCCCCGGCCCGGCACCGTGCCCGCTGCCGCTCGCCCCGACCACGAGACAGCCCGCAACCGCCACCGCCACCGCAGACCTGCGTGTGAATTCGACTCGTCGCATGGGCCGACTCTGACCATCCGACACCCGATCGGCCCCGCAACGGCCCGGGAAACGCGCGTGAGGGTCACTCCGGTGCAGCAACGGAAGCGGGGACCGGGCGACGGACCACGGCATCGCCGTGGGAGTGGTTCCCCCCCCGGCCGCCACAAGGGCACGCCCCAGCTCGACGCCGCTCACCCGCGCTCGCACGCCATATGCACTCGTACGGTCTTACCGCCTGCCGCGTCCGCACGCAGGAACCAGCTCAACTCACCCAACGCACCCACCAGATGGAGCCCCCGTCCACTCTCACCTTCCTTGTCCGGCGGTACATCCACTCCCGCGCCTCCCATGAACCCGGCCACCGGGTCGGAGACATCCACCAACAGCCCACCGTCCTCCAGCACCGCAAGCCGCAGCCAGGCCGCCCGGCCCGGCAGGCGGGCATGCCGGACGGCGTTCGTGACCAGCTCGGAGACGACGAGGACGGCATCGTCGATGTCACCGGTCCAGCCGAGGACGGTCAGACAGGTGCGGGCACGGGTACGGGCGAGGGCCACCGCGCGCGGCTTCAGCGCACACTCGGCGGACCATTCGCGGGCCACCGGCGGGAGGAGGGTGGAGGCGGGAGTGGGGACGGGGGTGGGGACGGGGGGTGGGTGGAGCACGTTCCGGACCTCGTGTTCGTGGGGGCGGGGTGAGGTGGGGTGGGGTGGGAGTCAGGCTTCTTCATCCGTACGGAGAACTCCGTAGCGGGTGACGGCGCAGGCCACCCGGTGGAGGACGTGCGCGTCGACGAACACGCTGTCCCGGGTGGGGCGGGCCAACCACGACACAGGAAGCGTGTTCCCGGTCCACGCCGGGACCTTGACGAAGTCCCCGGCCTGCCCGTCCAACCTCTTGACGCCGGGCGGCCAGCGCAGGCCCTCGCCTGCGCCCGGCTCGGTGAGGAAGTGCACGACTCCGTGCGGGCCCGGGTCGCCGACGATCGCACCCGGCGCGTTGCCCGTCGCCGCGAGCAACGCGTCGACGATCTCGAAAGCGAGCCGCCCGATGACACGGACCGCGCCGAGGTACACCCCGACCTTCGCGGGTTCATGCTCGAACACGGGTACCCATGGCGGAACGAAGAGTCTTCGGTCTGTACTCAACTCGGCACGGGTACCGGTGAGTTCAATGCCCGCAGGTTCGCTCGTCATGGGTGAAAGCGTGTCAGCGGCCGACTACCGTCGGTACTCCAGCCGACCCGTAGAAGTGAACTTGCGGCTCGGAGAGGAATCCGATGCGGCCCGAGTGGGGAGCCTTGAGGCCCCGTTGAGGGCACGGTGAGGTTCACTGTGGGAGGGCGGAGACACATGGGAGACCAGGGCAACGGCAATCGCGGGAAACCGCTCATCTGGAAGGTGTTCGGGCTTCAGCAGAAGGCGCTGCGAGCCCATCGTGGCGTGACTCAGGAGCAGTTGGCGGCGCTCACGGCACACAAGTACTCGCTGTCGACGGTCCAGAAGGTGGAGGCCGGATCGCTACGGCCCCAGCCGGACTACGTGACGGACGTGGACCAGGCGTTGGGCGCGGAGGGCATGCTCATCGCGCTGCTCGAAGAGTTGGGGAAGCCGGGATATCCGGACTTCTTCCAGGATTACGCCGACACCGAGGGCCTGGTGCAGCGGCTCTACACGTACGACACCCACGCAATCAACGGGCTCTTGCAGACTGAGGCACACGCGCGGGCGGTCCTCAGCGCCCGCGTCCCTCTGCTCGAAGAGGACGAGATCGAATTCCGCGTTCAGGGGCGCCTGGAACGGCAGAGCCTCCTCACCCGGAAGCCCCCAGCCACGCTGTGTTTCGTCATCGAGGAGCACGTGCTCCGTCGCCCGATCGGCGGCCGGGCTGCACACAAGGAGCAGTTGGACCACTTGGCCCGCTGCGCCAAGATGCGCAACATCTCCCTCCACGTCGTGCCAACCGAGGTCGACACCCACGCCGGTCTCGACGGGCCCCTGACGCTCCTGACGACCGAGGAAGGACGCTCCCTCGCCTACGTGGAGTACCAGGGAGGCGGTTCCACCTTCTTCGCCAGCCCCAAAGAAGTGGACGCGCTGGAACAGCGGTATGCAATGATCCGATCCAATGCCCTTCGGGCACCGGAGAGCATGAAGTTCATCGAGGAACTGGCAGGAGCACTATGAACAACGTGCCCCCGAACTCGGCGTGGTTCAAGTCGAGTTACAGCGGCAACGAAGGCGGCGACTGCGTCGAGGTCGCCCACGGCTGGCACAAGTCCAGCTACAGCGGCAACGAAGGCGGCCAGTGCATCGAGATCGCCACCTGCACCTGCGCCGACGTCCACATCCGTGACAGCAAGCTCGGCGGCGCTTCCCCCACCTTCGACGTGAAGCCCACCACCTGGGCGGCTTTCACGTCCTTCGCGGCGGCCCACACCGTCTGACCCGTACCGCACACGAACGGGGTCCCGCCAATGTTGGTGGCGGGACCCCGTCGCGCACTCACGGTAGCGAATGCCCCCTCCCCGTCGGGGCCCATCACCGAAAGCAGGTTGGATCACATGGCATGCCGGATCAGTGAGCTCGTGCTCGAATGCCGCGATCCCGAGGCGCTGGCGCGGTTCTGGTGCGAGGTCCTGGACTTCGTCGTGCTCGACCGCGAGGAGGGCGCGATCGAGATCGGGCCGCGCGAAGGGTTCGGCGGCCCGCAGCCGACGATCGTGCTCAGCCCCAACGACGAGCCGAGGAGCGGGCAGCGACGCCTGCACATCGACGTCAACGCCACCGACCGCGACCAGGACGCCGAGCTCGAACGCCTCCTGGCCGCCGGGGCTGTACGCGCCGACGTCGGTCAGACCGGCGAGGAGTCCTGGCACGTACTCGCCGACCCCGAGGGCAACGAGTTCTGCCTGCTCAAGCGCCGCCTCGACCCGCTCTGACGGCACGATCGGCCAACGAGGTCCGGGGCGAAGCCTCCAGGAGCTCACTGTTCCGTACTTCGACGGAGCTGCTTGTGGCCTGCCTCGAAGCCGGGTTCGGGCCTGTGCCAAGATCGCGGGATGTTGCGACTCACCGATTTCATCATCGACTGCCCGGACACGATGAAGCTGGCGGCCTTCTACTCCGAGGTGACGGGCCGTCCCCTCAAGGAAGACAGCTCCGAGCACTGGGCCGGCATCCGGTTCGGCGAGATCGAGCTGGCATTCATCCAGGTGGACGACTATCAGGCTCCGCAGTGGCCCGACAGCGAGCACCCCAAGCAGTTCCACCTCGACTTCGAAGTGGACGACATCGAGTCCGAGCAGCGCCGCGTCCTCGACCTCGGCGCGACGCTGAGGCAGGACTTCATCGGCCCCGACGGCTACGGCTGGCGGGTCTACACCGACCCGATCGGCCACCCCTTCTGCCTGTGCCGCAACAAGGGCGTCGTCTGGACCGACCAGGGCCCGACCTGGCCCCAGCACGGCTGAGCGGCTCGGACGAGGCTCGTCGCCGACTGTCGGATCCGGTCGCGTGACGGGTGATCCAGGCACTCCGCCCGGTACCGGCCGCTGAACAATGTCTCACTTACACGAGTAAGTGAGACATTGTTCCGACCCCCCTCCCTCGCGCTCGCCCCGTAGCAACGCGGCGGTCAGCAGACCTTGCCGGGGGCCGCCGCAGTCGCCCTGAGCAGGTTCCGGAGCAGGTCGAAGTCGATGCGTTCCGGCTTGCGGAAACGCAGGCACCCCTTGCCCATGTCGTGGCCGGCGAGCTGCTCCGCGAACGCCTCGCGGACGTCGGTGCGCAGCAGGTAGACGGAGACGTACTGCTTCTGGTCGGCGAACGCGATCTCGGCCACGCCGTCCCGTTCGTACGCGGGCATTCCGTACGCCATGACCTCCTCGAAGCCCACCAGCTCCGCCCGGCACAACTGCCGGAGCCTGGTCAGGGCCGCCCTGCGCCCGTCGGGCACCTCGGCCAGGTAGGAGTCCACGTCCTGCGCGCTGCTCTGCACCATTCCACGAGGGTAGGGGGGACGAGGGGAGGACCGGGGGATGCGTGTGCTTCACGGCTCGACGGCCCTTGACCTCAACATCGCTTGAGGTCCTAGCGTCCGGGGTGTTCAGCCGACCTGCACCTCCGAAGCGAACTGCGAGGTCCCGCCATGGGATTCACCGATTCCGAACTCCTCAGCCAGTCCATGGGTTACTGGGCCGGAGCCGCCCAGCAGGCCATCGTCGCGTACATGAACGACTCCCTCGGGCAGCTCGGTCTGCGGCAGCCGCACGCCTGGGCCCTGTACCGGGTGAGCGAGGACGACGGCGGGCTGAGCCGCGGCGAAACGGCCAGGCGGATCGTCGAGACACGGCCGTACGTGGACATCTCCGTGCTCGACGCGGCGATCGACGAGCTCATCGGGTGGAACTGGCTCGCGGAGGACGCGGAGGGACGGCTCACCCCCACCGCCTCGGGCGCCGACAGGTGGGCCAAGGTCCGCGACGAGGTCGTACCGGCGGCGCAGGCGCGGCTGCGGGACGGGGTCGGCGACGAGGAGTACGTCGCGGCGGTCAAGGTGCTGCGGAAGATGATCGGGAACGCGGGGGGCGATGTGGGGTTCGCCGCGTAGCGCCAGGTCGGCGTCCGAATGCCGCCGGTACGGATCACCCTGCCCGGTCATGCTGGCGGCATGACCAAGGTGGAAGCTTCCCCAGCGAAGGACCCGGTGGCCGTCCTGACCGGCATGTACGCGGCCGAGGCGCGGTACCTCGCGGCCGGAGGCCCGGGGAAGGCCTCGTTCCGGCCCCTCGCTCCCTTCTTCGCGCCCGACGTCGTGCTGCACCAGGCTGCTTCTCTGCCGTACGGCGGAACCTGGCGCGGTCACGAGGGCATGGAGCGGTTCTTCCTCGCGATGAGCCGCGCGTGGGAGTCGTTCGACATCGCGGACCGGCAGTTCCTCGCCACCGGCGACACGGCCGTGGTGCTCTTCCGGATACGGGCCCGGGCCCGGGCCACCGGCCGGGAGCTCGCGTTTCCGCTGCTGCAGACGAGCCGGATCGAGGACGGACGGATCGCCGAGGTCCACCCCTTCTACTGGGACGCCGGGGCCGTCGCCGACGCGTGCGCAGAGCCGTCATCGACGGCTCTGCCGCACAACTGAGCTGTTTTACAGCGCCACTTGAAGGAGTCCGGGGCTTGCGTGCATTCTTGGACGTGTAGTGAAGGACACGCCGTTCGGAAGAGTGCGGCAGCACGCACCGGGTGGTCCACCTGTCGACGCGGCGTCGGAGTGATGGGGCATGGCCGTGCACAGGTCCGGGGAACTGGCTGCACTGATCGATTCGCTGAATCCCGAAGGGCCCGGCCCTTCGTCGGGCTGGGTCGCACGCTGCGCCGAGTTGCTGGAGCTGGACGGAGTGTCCGTCTCCACCCAGGCCAACTCCTCCGAACTCATCTGGTACAGCAGCGAGTTGAGCGCCCGACTGGATGACCTCCAGTTCACCCTGGGGGAAGGGCCGAGCGTCGTGTCCACCAAGGACGGGGCGCTCTGCCTGGTCACCGATGTGCGGTACGCACCGCACACCTCCTGGCCCGCCTTCCTCCCCGGCGCCACCGAACTCGGCGTGCGGTCCGTGTTCGCCTTCCCGCTGCGGCTCGGGGCCATCCGGATCGGTTCCATGACCGGCCACCGGCGGGAGGCCAGAGGGCTCACGGAGGAAGGCGTCGACGTCGCACTGATGATCTGTGACGCGCTCACGGTGTTCCTGCTGTCCGCCGTGCGTCCGCACGGCCCCGCAACCTCGCCGGCGCCCCTCCGGGGCGAACTCCCGGGTGGGCTGCGCCGGGCCGTCGTGCACCAGGCGACAGGGATGCTGAGCGTCGACCTTGGCGTGGAACTCACCACCGCGCTTGACCGGTTGCGTGCTTATGCATTCGCGCACAACAGGCCTATCGTCTCCGTCTCCCGCGACATCGTCGCCCGCAGGCTCAAGCTGCCCGACGACCGGCCGCAGCCGCACGAAGGCCGTAACGGGGGCTGACGAGAGTGGCGGCCGACGGACAGGACAATCGTGGAAGCTGGAAACTCTTGGACCCCGTGGGGAACTGTGGCAACCGAGGAAGCCAAAAATGAACCGGGAACCTGAACTGACCCTCGCCGACGCCTTCGTCGAGCTGGCCGACACCCTCGTCGACGAGTTCGACGTCATCGACTTTCTGCACCAACTGACCGTGCGGTGCTGCCAGTTGCTCGACGTGACCGCCGCTGCGGTGCTGCTCGCCCCGGACGGCGAACCACTGCGGCCCGTCGCCCCCTGCGACCCGGAGGACGGCCTCGCCGAACTCCTCGACGTCAGCGCCGAAGAGGGCCCCGCCCTCGACTGTCACCTGGGCGTCGCCCCGCCCCCGCCCGGCGACTTGACGCGCGTCGACCTCGCCCGGACACCGCACGAGCGGTGGGCCGTCTTCGTGCCGCTCGCCCGGCGGACCGGATACACCTGGGCGAGCGCGCTGCCGCTGCGGCTGCGCGGGGAGCGGCTCGGCAGCCTGCTGCTGCTCCGTACCGGCCCGGGACCGCTGCCCCCCACCGACGTACGGCTCGGGCAGGCACTCGCCGACGCCGCCGCCATCGGCCTCGTACACGAGCAGACCCTGCGCGCGCACCGTGCCACCGGCATCCAGCTGCGCACCGCCCTGCACAGCCGCATCCTCATCGAGCAGGCCAAGGGGGTGCTCGCCGCCCGGCTGGGGCTCGGGGTCGACGAGGCATTCGCGGTGCTGCGCAACCATGCGCGCAGCCACAGCCGGCGGCTGACGACAGTGGCGCGCGAGGTCATCGACGACGGACTGGTGCCGGCGGCGCAGCGGCGGTGAGGTGAATGTGCCTGCTGCACGGGCGCTCCTCGGGCCGGGGCGGCCCGCTCAGGAGAAGCGGCGCAGGTGTTCCTCGGTGGGGCGGAAGCGTTTGGAACAGTTGCCGCACCACCAGCGCCAGTGGTGCTCGTCCTTCTCCCGGATCTCGGCCCTGGTGTCCTTCCAGAGCAGTCCCTGGCGGCAGTTGGGGCAGGTCGGCGGGATGGGCGGCGGGGAGGGGACGGTGCGCGCGTCGGTACGTGCGTCGGTGATTGCGCCTGTGCGTGCGTCGGTGCGTGTGGACATCCCGGCAGCGTGCACCTCGCCGGGGGCCCTGCGGGGCGGATTCGTGCAGGGGTCACTCCTTCGGGGACGGCGCGGCGCGCCCGGCTCCGATTAATCGCTCGACAGTTGCCACCGGCACGGGGACCATTCCGCACGATGACCACTGAGAAGACAGACCCGCAGGCGCCCGCCCGTACCGACAAGCCCGCCGCCTGGGACGAGCGTTCCACTCTGACGACCCATCTCGACTACGCCCGGCGCACCGCCTGGGAGAAGTGCGCGGGCGTCTCCGCCGAGCACGCGGCGGCAGCCCCGCTGCCCGGGTCGCCGCTGATGTCCCTGTGGGGGCTGATCAGCCACCTGCGCTGGGTCGAGTACTGGTGGTTCGAGGTGATGTTCCTCGGGCACGAGGACGAGGGCCCGTGGACCGACGAGGACCCCGACCGCGAGATGCGGGTGGTGGACGGGGTGCCGATCGACGAGCTGATCGCACAGTACGCGGCGAAGTGCGCCGAGTGGGACGCGCTCGTCGCCGGGGCCGACCTGGACGCCCTCGCCGTACGGCCGCTCAGGGACGGCAGGCGGCCCACCCTGCGCTGGGTGCTGATGCACCTCGTCGAGGAGATCTCCCGGCACAACGGACACCTCGACATCCTGCGGGAGCTGGCGGACGGTACGACCGGCGACTGAGCGGCCGGGGCCGGTCGGGTCGGGACGGGACGGGTCGGGCGAGGGCTGAGCGGGCCGGACGGGCCGGGCGGGCCGGGCGGGCCGGGTCGGGTGTTCGTACGTCGCCGGTGGCGTCACGTACCGGCCAGCGCTTCCGTCGGCGGGAGCCTGGCCGCTCGTACGGACGGGTAGACGCCGGCCACCACTCCCACCAGCACCGCACCGCCGATGCCGCCCGCGACGCCGAACGCCGGAACGACCGGGGGCCAGCCCTGGTAGAGGGCGTAGCCGAGGGTCGCGGCGACGCCGAGGACCGTGCCGGCCAGGCCGCCGAGCGCGGAGAGCGCGACCGACTCGGTGAGGAACTGCCCTCTGATCTGGCCCCTGTTGGCGCCCAGCGCACGGCGCAGCCCGATCTCCTTGCGCCGCTCCAGGACCGAGATGACCATGGTGTTGGCGACTCCGATGCCTCCGACGAGGAGCGCCACTCCGGCGAGGCCCAGGAAGAGCGCCGAGAAGGTCGACTCGGTGGCGCGCTTGGCGAGCAGCGCGTCCGAGGGCCGGCTGACCTGGATCAGGCCCGGGACCTCGGGGTTGAGGGTGGGTGCGAGCACCGCTCGTACGTCTTCGAGCGCCTCCTCGCGGACCTGCGCGTACAGGACGGTCGGGTGGCCGTCGAAGCCGAGCCTCGCCTTCGCGGCGTCCCAGCCGACCAGGACCGAGCGCTCCACGTCGGGCGAGAGCGGCATCGCGTCGAGGACGCCGATGACCGTGAACCACGTGTCGTTGACACGGACCTGGGGCGCGGCGCCCGGCGGTACGGCGGGGATCCCGAGGCGGGTGGCGGCCTGGTGGCCCAGTACGGCGGTCGGGAACTTCGACGTCGCCGCGTCGAGGAAGCGGCCCGACCGGACACGGCCCTTGAGGGTGGTGAGGAGGTTCAGTCTGGCGGCGAGGACGGTCAGGCCGGAGGTGTCGTTCTCGTCGACCCGGTCCGAACGACGTACCAGCGCATGGGTGTTGGCGACCGCGCTCGACGACTCGACCGGTCCGATCCGGTCCGTCATGCCGACGGCCTGCTCCGGGAGCTTGACCGGCGGGTTCTGGTCGGGCATCGGTTCGGCGCGCAGGGTGTTGGTGCCGAGCGCGGACAGCTCCGCCATGAGGGCCTGCTGGCTGGACGCCGGAATGCCGACCACGACGATCATCGTGGCGATGCCGATGGAGATGCCGAGGGCGGACAGCGCGGCACGCATCTTGCGCGTACGGATGCCGAGCAGGCCGAGGCGGATCAGGTCGCCGGGGGAGAGACGGACGGGCCTGGCACGCGGCTTCTTGAGGGTCTGCACGGCTGGGGACTTCACGGCTGGGGACTTCACGGCTGGGGACTTCACGGCTGAGGGCTTCCCTGCTGGGGACTTCCCTGCTGAGGACTTCACGGCTGAGGGCTTCCCGTGTCTGCGATCAGGCGGCCGTCGAGGATCTCCACGCGGCGCGGCAGCGAGGCCGCGATGTCGCGGTCGTGGGTGATGACCGCGAGGGTCGTGCCCTCGGCGTTGAGGGCGTGCAGGAGGTCCATGACGGCACGGCCGTTGGTGGTGTCGAGCGCGCCGGTCGGCTCGTCGGCGAGGACCAGGGCGGGATTGTTGACCAGCGCGCGGGCGATGGCGACGCGCTGGCGTTCGCCGCCGGAGAGCTGGTGCGGGAGGTGGCGGGTGCGGTGGCCGAGGCCGACGCGTCCGAGTGCCTCGACGGCGAGGGCGCCCCGTTTGCGGCGCGGGACGCCGCCGTACAGCAGGCCGGTCGCGACGTTCTCCGTGGCGGAGAGGCCGTCGGTGAGGTGGAACTGCTGGAAGACGAAGCCGAGTTGGCGGGCCCGGAGGGTGGAGAGGGCGCGGTCGGAGAGGGCGGCGGCGTCCTGTCCTTCGATCTCGACGGTGCCGGTGGTGGGGAGGTCCAGGGTGCCCATGAGGTGGAGCAGGGTGGACTTGCCGGAGCCCGAGGGACCGAGGATGGCGAGGAGTTCGCCCTTGTGGACGGTGAGGGAGACGTCGGCGAGGGCTCTCACGCCGCCGGGGTAGGCCTTGGTGGCGTTGCGGACGCGCAGCACGGGGGTGGGGCGGGAGGTGTCCGTCATGAGGCGGTGACCACCTTGGTGCCCTCGGAGAGGGTGGGGGAGCGTACCTCGACCAGACCTCGGGAGAACATGCCGGTTTCCACCGCAACCAGCTTGTCCGTGCGGGCCAGTTGGACCGCGTAGCCGCCTTCGCGGAGGGCGGTCAGGGCGCCCACCGGGACCGTCAGGACGTTCTTGTGGGTCTGGGTGGTGAAGCGGACCGTGACCGATGCCGCGTCCAGGTCGTCGACCTTCGTACGGTCGGAGAGGAGGACGGTGACGTCGAGCTTCTGAGGGGCGTTCTGCGTGGCGTCGCCGCCCGCGCCCTTTTCCGGGGTGGCCGCGCGGCCGACCTTGTCGACCCGGCCCTCCGCCTCCGTACCGTTCGGGAGGACGACGGTGACCTTGGCGCCCTTCCTCACCTGCCCCGCCTCCGTCGCGTCGACCGGGACCGTGACGGCCTTCGCCATCGAGGAGACGGTGAGGACGGGTCCGGTCGCCTCGTCGCCCAGGCCCGCGGTGACCGCGCCGATGCGGACCTCCCCCGGGAGGACCTGTACGTCACCGACGGACAGGGTGCCGGTCGGGTTCATGCCGACGTACTTCTGCCAGCGCTTGAGGGCTGCGGAGAGGGACTGCGTGAACTCCCCCTCGTCGCCCGCCGTACGGCCCCCCGCCGTCGGGGAGCCCTTCGCGTACCCCGGCTTCGGCTGGGCGCCGATGTCGTAACCCAGGGCCCGCAGGTTGTCGGCGACCATCTTCACGTCGCGCCCGCGCAGTGGCTTCGCCTCGGGGTCCTTGGGCGGGGTCAGCGTGCGGTAGAGCGGGGTGGCGCCGGTGAAGACGGTCACCGGGCGGTCGTCGACCCAGAAGAGGGGCTTGCCGCGCTTGATGGTGTCGCCCTCCGCGGGGAGCCGGGTGATCAGGCCCTTCCTGCCGCTCTTCAGCGTCTTCTCGGCACCGAAACCGAGCGTGCCCTGGATCTCCTTGGTGTCGGACAGGTCGGCTCGGGAGACCACGGCCGTCTGCACCTTCGGGGTGTTGGCCCCGGCCGTGCCGTCGCCCTTGCCCCTGCCGCCGAGCGCGAACGCACCGGCGGCGACGGCCGCCATCGCCGCCACGACCGCGACGGCGATCAGGAGGGATCTGCGGCGCGGGCGGCGGCGAAGCCCCTCGTCGGACTCGGACTCGGACTCGGACTCGGACCCGTACTCGGGCCCGTACTCGCCCCCGGTGTCAGCCCTTGTCACGGAAGGCCTCCAGCTTGCAGTCGTTCTCGATCTTGTGGTACTTGGCCGGCGGCATCTTCGGGGTGCCCGTGTAGTTCCAGCCGGAGCCGTCCGCGAGGGCCTTCACCGGGACGCCCTTGCTGTTGATGCAGCGCACCCACTCGGTGAAGTCGTCCCGGTAGCGCGGGTTGCGCTCCGGGTCCATCTCCGGAGCCATCAACGGCATCTTGACCAGGCACTTCGCATACGCCGCCTTGGGCTCGGCGGGGCCTTCCGCGGGCCTCTCGACGGCTCCGCCGCTGACGGACGGGCCGCCCGTGTCCATCTTGACGCCGTTCTCCTTGAGGCAGGAGAAGTACGTGTTCCACATGCGCGTCTCCTCCTCGTCGGAGGTGTCCAGACGGCGCTGCGGACGCCCGGAATCGGCGGCGGCCCGGTTCGCCTCCTCCGGCGACTTCGGCTCCTTGGTGGCGCCCTTGCCGTCCTTGTCGCCCTTGCTGCCCGGGGCGCTCTTCTCGCCCTTCTCGCCCTTGTCCAGGGACGCGACGTCGGACTTGCCGTCCGTACCCCTGGCACCGTCGTCCCCGGCCCCGCCCCCGCAGCCGGCCAGCAGCGACACGGACATGAGGAGGGCGGCAGCGGCGAGCACGCTTTTCCTGGGAGCGAACGAAGTCGAAGTCAGCATGGGGCTCATGCTGCGCAGCCCGTATGAAGAAGTTGTCAGGCCCGGATAGCGATCGCATGGTCCTCACCCCCGAGGTGCCCCCGGCGGCGTCGGAACCGGCGGCGGCCTGCCTACGATCGCGGCGTGAGCGCATATGTGCTGGTCGCGGAGGACGACGAGAAGCAGGCCGAGCTGGTACGCCGCTACCTGGAGCGCGAGGGTCACACCGCCGCCGTCGTGCACGACGGGCGGAGCGCCCTCGAATCCGCCCGGTCGCACCCGCCCGATCTGCTGATACTCGACGTGATGATGCCGTCCGTGGACGGCCTCGACGTCCTGCGCATCCTGCGCCGGGAGACGGGCACCCCGGCACTGGCCGAGCTTCCGGTGCTGATGCTGACCGCCCGGTCCACCGAGGACGACCTGCTCCTCGGGCTCGACCTCGGGGCGGACGACTACCTGACGAAGCCGTACAGCCCGCGCGAGCTGATGGCCAGGACCCGCACCCTGCTGCGCCGCACCCGCCTCCGGGCAGCCGCGGCGCCCGCCCCGGAGCCGGCAGTCCTGCGGGTCGGGAACGTATCGGTGGATCCGGTACGGCACGAGGTGCGGGTCGGCGGGCAGGTCGTCGAGGTCACTCCCGGCGAGTTCCAGCTGCTGGCCGCGATGGCGGCGGAACCGGACCGGGTGTTCACGCGGCAGCAGCTGCTGGGAACGATCCACGGTTCGCCGCGGTACATCACCGAGCGCATCGTGGACGTCCACGTGATGAACCTGCGGAAGAAGATCGAGCCCCGCCCGCGCAAACCGGCCCACCTCCTGACGGTGTTCGGCGTCGGCTACAAGCTCACGGACGGCAGGCGCACGGACGACCGCTCCCCCGGCGCCCCGTAACGCGGACCGGGAATAGTCCGCCCGGGTCACCCGTTGACGAGTTTGTTCAATTTTCAACAGACTCTCTTGAGTGCATGAGGTGGCCCCGATGAGCGCGAACGCGATGCAGTTCGGAATCTTCACCGTCGGCGACGTGACGCCCGACCCGACGACCGGTCGCACCCCGACCGAGCACGAGCGCATCAAGGCGATGGTCGCGATCGCGCAGAAGACGGAAGAGGTCGGACTCGACGTCTTCGCGACGGGCGAGCACCACAACCCGCCCTTCGTGCCGTCCTCCCCGACCACGATGCTCGGCTACATCGCCGCGCGCACCGAGCGCCTCGTCCTCTCCACCTCCACCACCCTCATCACCACCAACGACCCGGTGAAGATCGCCGAGGACTACGCGATGCTCCAGCACCTGGCCGACGGGCGCGTGGACCTGATGATGGGGCGCGGCAACACCGGCCCGGTCTACCCGTGGTTCGGCAAGGACATCCGCGAGGGCATCGCGCTCGCCGTCGAGAACTACGCGCTCCTCCACGAGCTCTGGCGCAAGGAGGTGGTGAACTGGGAGGGCAAGTTCCGCACGCCGCTCCAGGGCTTCACCTCGACCCCCCGCCCCCTGGACGGCGTACCCCCCTTCGTCTGGCACGGCTCCATCCGCTCCCCCGAGATCGCCGAGCAGGCCGCCTACTACGGCGACGGCTTCTTCGCGAACAACATCTTCTGGCCCAAGGACCACTTCCAGAAGCTGATCAACTTCTACCGGGAGCGGTACGCGCACTACGGCCACGGCACCCCGGAGCAGGCGGTCGTCGGGCTCGGCGGGCACGGCTTCATCCGGAAGAACTCGCAGGACGCCAAGCGCGAGTTCCGCCCCTACTTCGACAAGGCGCCGGTCATCGGGCACGGCCCGTCCATGGAGGAGTTCATGGCGGAGACGCCCCTCGCGGTGGGCTCCCCCCAGGAGTTCATCGAGAAGACCCTCACCTTCCGGGAGAGCTTCGGCGACTACCAGCGTCAGCTCTTCCTGATGGACCACGCCGGCCTGCCCCTCAAGACCGTCCTGGAACAGCTCGACATCCTCGGCGAGGAGGTCGTGCCCGTACTGCGCAAGGAGATGGCGAAGGACCGCCCGGCCCGGGTCCCGGGCGGCCCGACGCACGCGGCACGCGTGGCCCGGTCACTCACCGAACCCACCGCACTCACCGAACTCACCGAACTCACCGAACTCACCGAGAACGAGGAGGTATCGGCATCATGACCATGAAGCTGGTCGTCGTCTCCGCAGGCCTGAGCGTCCCGTCGTCCACCCGCCTGCTGGCGGACCGCCTGACGGAAGCGGTACGGGCCGAACTCCCGGACGCCGCGGTCCGGTTCGTCGAGCTGCGCGAGCTCGCCACCGCCATCGCGAACCACCTCGTCACCGGCTTCCCGAACGCGGCCCTGCGCGAGGCGATCGACGCGGTGGCGGAGGCGGACGGCCTGATCGCCGTCACCCCCGTCTTCTCCGCCTCGTACAGCGGGCTCTTCAAGTCGTTCTTCGACCTGATCGACCCGGACGCGCTGACCGGCACCCCGGTCCTGATCGCGGCGACCGGCGGCACCGCCCGCCACTCCCTCGCCCTGGACCACGCGGTCCGCCCGCTGTTCGCGTACCTGCGGGCCGTGGTCCTCCCGACGGCCGTGTTCGCGGCGTCGGAGGACTGGGGAGGCACCGGCGACAGCTTTACGGAGCACCTGCCGGGACGCATCACCCGGGCGGCGGCGGAGCTGTCGGTACAACTGCGGCAGCGGGCGGCGGACCGGCCGGACACCGGGCGGCCGGACACCGGGGCCGAGGAGGTCGTGCCGTTCGCCCGGCAGCTCGCCGACCTCCGACGCGACTGATCCACTCCCGAGCCCCTCTGACCCGCTTCGCGTAGATTTGCCGCAATGGTCGGCTCTTCTGGGAGGCAGTCATGGCAGCAGGCAGGATCGTCGTCGGCGTGGACGGGTCGGAGCAGTCCGTGCGGGCGTTGCAGTGGGCCGCCCGACAGGCGGGGATGACCGGCGCGCAACTGGACGCCGTCACCGCCTGGGAATTCCCGACCTGGGGCGGCCTGATCCCGGAGAACGCGACGTACGACCCGGAGAAGCAGGCGGCCCACGTCCTCGCCGAGACCGTGACCAGAGCGCTCGGCCCGCAGGCGGCGACCTCGCTCACCTGCCACACGGTGAAGGGCAACGCGGCCGAGGCCCTGCTGAACCGGGCCGTGGGCGCCGACCTGGTGGTGGTCGGCGCCCGCGGCCACACGGGCCTGAAGGCGACGGTGCTGGGCTCGATCTCCCTGCACGTGGTGCAGCACTCACCGGTGCCGGTGACGGTGGTGCGGGGGTCGTAGGGCACCCGCACCGGTGGGTCCGTGCCGTCAGTCGGCCACGGCCTCGATGAGGGAGTACGGTGCGGCCTCCGTGAGCGGGGTGACCGTGGTGAGGGACAGGCCCGCACGGCGGCACACTTCCTCGAAGTCCTTGCGGGTGCGCTCCCTGCCGCCCACGTTGACCAGCATGTTGAGGTCGCTCAGATAGGTGATTCCGCCGTCGGTGACGTCGGCTTCCGCGCCGGTGTCGACGACTTCGGGAAGCACGGGCTCCACGATCAGGACGAGACCGCCTGGCGGCAGCACCTCGCGGCAGTGGCTCAGGATCGTGACCGCCTGGTCGTCCGTCCAGTCGTGCAGGACGCTCTTGATCAGGTAGAGGTCCGAGCCCCCGGGGACCGATTGGAAGAAGTCCCCGGCGATCAGGGAGCTGCGCCCCTCCAACCCGTGCCGCGCCATCGTCTTCGGCGCCTCGGCCAGACCCTCCGCCGTGTCGTGGACCACGCCGGTGAGGCCCGGATGCGCGGCGAGTACCCCGGCCAGCAGGGTTCCGTCGCCCCCGCCGACGTCCGTGACCGCGGTGAACCGGCCGAAGTCGAAGGCGTGCGGCAGCACGGCGGCGGTCTCCGAGACGGCTTGGCTCATCGCCGCGTTGAACTCCGCGGACAGCTCGGGGTGCTGGGCGAGGTGACTGAAGAAGTCCGTGCCGAAGACGGCGTCGAAAGCGACCTCGCCGGTGCGGACACTGCTGTCCAGGTCCTCCCAGGCGCGTACGATCGCCGGCTCGGTGAACATCCTCACGAACGACGTGAGCGAGTCGGGGCGGCCGGGAGCGAGGAGTGCGCCCGCGGGGGTCACCGAGAAGGAATCGGGGGCGTGCTCCCGCAGCAGGCCGAGCCCGGCCAGGGCGCGCAGCAGCCGCGTCATGGGCTGGGGTTCGGCTCCGGCGTCGACGGCCACATCGGCGGCCCGGCGGGGCGATTCGCCCACCAGCTCCACCACCCTCAGCCGGACCGCTGCGCGCAGGGTCTGCGCGGCCATGCTCCCGAACGCGAGCCGGACGATCAGATCGCGGTCGGCCGTGCCTGCTGCCAAGACCTCTGTGTTCGCCACAGGTGCTGTCCCTTCTTCGTGTGGTGGTACGTACATGAACCGGCGCGGGCACTCGTGCGGGGTGGCCGGTCTCTTCGGTACGGAACGGGTCGGTGGGTCAGTCGGCGGACGTGGTCGTCCGGCCGGCCAGAGCGCCCGGCGTGCACCCGGCGAGAGCCACCACGTCGCGATGGAGATGGGGCTGGTCGGCGTATCCGCACGCCAGGGCGACGTTGCCGGCGCTCTCCCCCGCGCAGAGCGCTCGGGCAGCGTGGTCGAAGCGGACCAGCATGGCGGCACGCTTGGGGGTGAGACCGATCTGGGCACTGAACCTGGACCACAGCCGCTTGCGGCTCCACCCGAAGGACGCGGCGAGGTCACCGACCCGTATCCCGCCTCGACGGGCCACGATGGTGTCCCAGGCGGCGGCGACCTCGGGCGACATCGACGGTGCCCCCGCGGCCCGCTTCGCGAGGAACCCGTCCGTCAGCGCGAGGCGTTCCTGCCAGGACGTGGCATCGGTCAACTGCTCGCGCAGACGTCGCGCGTCCCGCCCCCACAGGTCCTCAAGTCCCGTGACGGACCCGTCCAGTTCGCGCGGGGAGACACCCAGCAGCGCATAGGCGGCCCGGGGCGACAAGCACACTTCGACACACTCGACGCGCTCACCACGGATCCGGGCCGGGCCGGGCGCCAACGAGGCGACGAAGCTCCTCATGGGCCGGTGCCCCGTGGCACTCTCCACCGTGACCGGGTCGCCCCCGAGCCCGATGATGACGGTCACGGCGGGCTGGGGAAGCACCCGCAGGTCCAGCCCGACGTCGATACGGTCACGGAATCCGGCCATCCGGACGCCGTCGAGAGACGTGCCGCCGAGGGGCCTGGCGACCTCCCAGCCGATCTCGGCATCGCGATCCATGGGGGTGACCCCCACCTCGTGTCTGCGCATGCCTCTACCGTCGCCGAGTTCGGCGGGCCTGTCTTGTACGAAAGTTCCACGGGCCCGGCCGACGGATCGGACCGTCCTCGGCCAAGGGGCTCGCGGTGACGTCGTAGCATCGCTCGGCATGACTGAGGAAGCTATGCGGTACGTACGGTTCCAGAGCACCACCGCGCACCCCCGCGGCCACTTCCCCGGCGTCTTCGCCCTCGTCAACGGCCTTGCCAGGGACGGGAAGCTGACTCCGGAGCAGGAGAGGTTCCGGCGGGTGAACAACGACTGGTACGACGCCGCCTACCCCGAGCCTTCGAGCATCGATCCGAGCGTCTACGACCACGCCGTGAACCCCGGCGCGGTCGCCTGGTTCAAGGTCGGTTCGGTGGAGCTGATCGGGCGCGTGCCCGGATATCTGGAGATCCTGGACGCCCACGGCTTCGAGTGCGTCGAGGTCCGTTCGGCCGACGCTCCGGGGCGGGTCGTGTACGAGGACGAGTGGCAGGTCGTCGTGGTGCCGGAGCACATCGACGGATAGCGGCCTACTTCCGGTTGTAGAGCCGCATCGTCGCCGTCCCGAAGACGACCAGGAACACCGCCGCCCACCCCAGCGACCACGCGATGTCCGCGCCCGGCCAGTTGCCCGCCATCAACTCCCGTACCGCTGTGGCCACATGGCTGACCGGGCTGTTGTTGACGAAGGCCTGGAGCCAGCCGGGCATCGTCTTCGGGTCGACGAAGACGTTGGACAGGAAGGTCAGCGGGAAGATCACCATCATGCTGACGCCCATCACCGACTTCTCGGAGCGCAGCATCAGGCCGAACATCGTCCAGATCCAGGAGAAGGCGAAGGAGAAGACCATCAGGAGGACGACCCCGGCCAGGACTCCGAGCACTCCGCCCTGCGGCCGGTAGCCGATGATCAGGCCCACCGCGAGGATGACCACCGAGGCGATCAAGTAGCGGACGACGTCGCCGAGCAGGTAGCCGACCATCGGGGCCGGGCGCCACATGGGGAGCGTGCGGAAGCGGTCGAAGACGCCCTTGGAGATGTCCGTGTTGATGGCCACGCCCGTGTACATCGTGATCATGACGATGGACATGACCAGGACGCCGGGGAGGAGGAACTGGATGTACGAGGAGACAGAGCCCGCGAGCGCGCCGCCGAAGAGGTAGGCGTACATCAGGACCATCATGATCGGGAAGGCCGTGACGTCGAAGAGCTGTTCCGGTACGTGCTTGATCTTGAGCATCGCCCGCCAGCCGAAGGTGAAGGACGCCGAGAGCGCGCTGGGGCGCGGCGGGCGGTCCTTGGCGACGAGCAGTGCGGCGAGTTCGTCGACCTTGGGGGCTTCGAGAAGGGGTTCGGCGGTGTCCTGCTTGGTGGTGGTCGGTGCCGTGCTCATGCCGCGGCCCCCTTCTTGTCCGTGAGTGCCATGAAGACCTCGTCGAGACTGGGCTGGCCGAGCGCGAAGCTGTCGACGGTGATGCCGGAGTGTGCGAGCGCGGCGAGGGCCGCGGCAGCCTGTTCGGCGGCGCCGCGGTCGCTGCTGTGGCCGTCGACCGTCGCAGTCAACGCGACGGGATCCGGGTCGAGTTGGACCGTCGCGTTCATGGCCCGGGTGAGGATCTGCTCCGCCTCGGCGCGCTGGTCGGCCTCGCGCAGCCGCAGGTGTACGGAGCCGGAGCCGACCGACGCCTTCAGCTCGCCCTTCGTGCCCTCGGCGATGACCTTGCCGTGGTCGATGACGGCGATGCGGGACGCCAACTGGTCCGCCTCGTCCAGGTACTGGGTGGTGAGCAGGACGGTCGTGCCCTGCGCGACGACCGCGCGGACGATGTCCCAGACCTGGTTGCGGCTGCGCGGGTCGAGGCCGGTGGTCGGCTCGTCCAGGAAGAGCAGGTCGGGGGTGTTGAGGATGGACGCGGCGATGTCGATGCGGCGCCGCATGCCGCCCGAGTAGTTCTTGACCTGCTTGGCCGCTGCTTCGGTCAGACCGAACGCTTCGAGCAACTGGGCCGCCCGGGAGCGGGAGTTGGGCTTGGAGTGGCCGAGCAGGCGGGCCAGGAGGACCAGGTTCTCGGTGCCCGTGAGGTCCTCGTCCACGGAGGCGTACTGCCCGGTGAGGCTGACCCGGGAACGTACCGCGTCCGCGTCCTTCACCACGTCCTTGCCGAAGACGCGGGCACTGCCTCCGTCGGGGCGCAGGAGGGTGGCGAGCATCCTGACCGCGGTGGTCTTGCCCGCACCGTTGGGGCCCAGGACGCCGTAGACGGTGCCGGTGGGGACGGAGAGGTCGATGCCGTCGACGGCACGGTTCTCGCCGAACACTTTGACCAGGCCGGTGGTTTCGATCGCGATATCCGGTGTGGTGGTGACTGGGTGGCTCACGTTCCCGTACCCCTGCTCCTTCGTCACTTCACGTCACGGCAGTACAGACAGGTGTTCTACTCCGGTGCCGGGGCATGCGCGACCCGCAAACCCAACTCGACCGTATCTGAAGGGGGTTGGGCGGTGTCGACCATTTTTCTTCCGGTCGATGTCAGGGCGCGTGCGAGTAGAAGACGTAGTACGACGCCGCGAACATGCCCGCGAAGAGGACCAGGGCGAACACCACCGAGGTGAGGACGCTGGCGCCACCGAGACTGAAGAGGAAGCCCGTCGCGGCGCCGAAGAGGACGGCGAACGAGAGAGCGCGCTCGCCCGGCCCGAGGCGCTTGCCTGCCTTGCCCACGCCGTACGCGAGAGAGGTCATGAGCAGCCCGCACAGGACGCCGAGCCCGACGTTCGCCCAGGTCAGAGGGGAGCTGCCGCGGGCCATGAAGGCGATGTAGATGCCGTAGACAACGCCCAGGGCGAGCGGGACGGCCCAGCTTGCCCGCGAGGCGTGCGTGCGGCTTGACGTGTGTGCGGATGTTCCGGGGGCGGCGCTCGGTGCGCCCCGTCCCGGCATCGCTGCGTGTGCGCCCATCTCGACGACTCCTCGGTCCTCGAAGCGACCCCCCTGCTCCCACCAGGTCACACCCGTCCGGCGGGACCGGCAAGTGGATCAAGCGGGAGCAGTCGCCCCACCGTCCGGCGGCGCCCGGCTCGCGGCCCCCGCGGTGCTGCCCTTGGCTGGGGATCATGCGCCGATTCCTGCCCTCCCTGCTGCTCGCCCTCGTCGCGCTGCTCGTGCCGGTGGGCGCGGTCGCGGTCTGGGCGGACACCGGGATCGAGGACACCGGGCGGTACGTCGACACCATGGCGCCGCTGGCCGACGACCCCGACGTGCAGAAGGCGGTCACGGACCGGCTGACCAGCGAGATCATGAAGCAGATCGATCTCGGCCCGCTGCAGGACGGTGCCGAGCGGCTGCTCGGCGAGACCGCCCGCTCCTTCGCCGGGACCGACGCGTACGACAAGGCGTGGAACACGGTCGGCCGCGTCACCCACGACGCCCTGCGCGACGCCCTCGCCGCCGACAAGGGCTCCGGCGACACCGTCACCCTCGACCTGGCGCCCGTCACCGCCGAGCTGAAGCAGCGGCTCACGGACGACGGCGTACCGCTCGCCGGGCGCATCCCGGTCGTCCACACCGACATCACCCTCCTCCGCACCGACCAGCTCGACACCTGGCGCACGGTCCACCGCTTCCTCGCCCCCGCCGCCCGCTGGCTGCCGCCGATGACCGCGCTGCTGGCGGTGGGCGCGGTCCTGCTCGCCGTACGGGGCCGCCGCCTGCTCACCACCGCGCTGGCCGGTCTCGCGCTGGTGGCCGGAGCACTGCTGCTGGCGCTCACCCTCGCCGTCGCGCACAACCTGGCCCTGACGGACCTCCCGCAGGACGTCAGCAGGGCGGCGGCCGAGGCCGTGTACTCGGCACTCACGGGGGCGCTGCGCACCACGGCGTGGACGGTGGGGGCCGTGGGGCTCGTGGTGGCGGTGGTGGCCGGGGGCGCGTGGTGGCTGACGGGGCGTCGGGGAGGCGGGGGTGAGGGCCCGTTGGCCCGTTCGGCCCACTCGCCTGGCGGTACGGCCGACAGCCCCACAGGGTGACCCGCATGAAGATCATCCGTGTTCCCCGTGCCCACCGCGCCCGCCGTGCAGCCGGTGCCGCCCTCCTCGCCTCCCTCCTCACCCTGACCGTCTCCGCCTGCAGCGAGGACGACAAGTCGAAGGCGGGGGACATCGTCTCCAACGCCACCCAGAAGGCAGGTGAAGCCGCGGCGAGCGCCACCGCCAAGGCCGGGGAGGCCAAGGAGAAGGCCAAGGAGGCGTACGCGTCCGCCTCCGCGTCGGCCTCGGCCAAGCTCGCCGAGGTCAAGGACGGCGCCGACGCCAAGGCCGAGGTCCAGGCAGGCGCGGTGAAGGCCGACGGCGACCGCTCCGCCGCCGAGATCACCGCCACCAACAAGCAGTCCAAGGCGCAGAGTTACCTGGTCCAGGTCGACTTCCGCGACGCGGACGGAAACCTCCTGGACTCCGCCGTCGTCAGCATCAAGGACGTCGCGGCGGGCAAGGACGCCACCGCCACCGCGCGCAGCAACCGCACCCTCCAGGGAGACGTCAAGGCGGAGGTCGCGAAGGCACTGCGGCACTGACGGCCCCGGGACGGCTCCGGGCCGGCCCCGATCCGGCCGCCCCGGACCGGTCCCGACCCCGCTTCGGCCGCCCCGGACCGGTCCCGGACTGGCTCCGATCCGACCCCCGTTCCGGCCCCGTTCCGACACCTGCTGGGGGACACTGCGCTCGTCGGCGTACGCGAGACGCAATGAGACAGTGAGGGGAATTCCTTGGACACCCGAGAGGCACGCCTCGGCCCGGAGCCCGGTGAAAGCCCTGCCTCCCCCGGCAGCCCGGCCCGCCCCACCGGCGCACACCGGTGGCGGCGGGCCGCCGCATGGGCCGCCGGACTGCTGCTCGTCGGCCCGGGGGTGGTCATCGGCTGCCGGGCCGCCGACGTCGACGGCATCACACCGGTCCCCCAACTCCTCGCGTTCCTCCCGTGGTTGCTGGTTCCGACGGGCGTCGCCCTGCTCCTTGCCGCGTTCGCGCGGCGGCCGGTGCTGATCGGCCTCGCGCTCGTACTGGCCGCCGTGAACGGCTGGTTCCTGCGGCCGTACGGAGACCTGGACGCGGGCCGCGGGCCGGTCGTGGCGCAGTTGCGCGTGCTCACCTCGAACGTCGAGTTCGGCGGGGCGACGGACGGACTGATCGCCGCCGTACGCCGCGAGAAGCCGGACCTCGTGTACGTACAGGAGTGCAACCACCACTGCTCGCGCGCCCTCGCCCGGGAGCTCCCGGCAGCCTCGTACCCGTACCGCAAGGTCGTCGAGGCGAGCGGCGCGGAGGGCTCCGCGATCCTCAGCACCCACCCGCTGCGACCGGCCCCCGGGATCGCCTCCGCGCTGGCCATGCCGGGCGCGGTCGCCGTCGTCGGCGGCCGGCAGGTGCGGCTCCAGCTCGCGCATCCGCTGCCGCCTGTGCCGCGGTTCGTGGACCGGTGGGAGAGCGAGCTGGAGGCGATCCGGGCGTACGTCGCGGCAGGGAGCGGGCCGACGATCGTGGCGGGGGACTTCAACGCGTCGCAGGACCACGCGGCGTTCCGGCGCGTGCTGGACGCGGGGGCGGGGCTGCGTGACGGCGCCGCGCTCGCGGGGGCGTCCCGCACCCCGACCTGGCCCGCGAAGACGGCGCCGCCGCTGGGCGCGCAGATCGACCACGTGCTGGTCAGCAAGGACTTCGGGGTGCGCGGCGCACGCTTCCTCGACTTCCCGGGAACCGACCACCGGGCGCTCCTGGTGGAGCTGGAGCTGCACGGGGGCTAGGGACGGCCCCGCACGACCCGATTGCCACCCGCCCGGATGCGGTGCCCGGTGCCCTCGCCCACCCTGGAAGGGACGCGAGCGACGCGAGCGAGAGGTGGGCAACCACATGGACGACCGCATGGGCGACCGCATGGAGAGCCGCACGGACAACCCCGGGATCATCGGCCGGATCGACGAACTGGTCGCGGAGGAAAGGGAGTTGCGGGGCCGCGCCTCGGGCACTTCGGGCCTCGACGCCGACGGGAAGGACCGCCTGAAGGCCGTCGAGGTCCAGCTCGACCAGTGCTGGGACCTGCTGCGCCAGCGCCGCGCCATGGCGGAGTTCGGCGGGAACCCGGACGAGGCGGCAGTCCGTCCGCCCGGCGAGGTCGAGGGCTACCTCAGCTGACCGGAAGCCCGGGCGACACACCACACCCACCCCACAGACCCCGCAGGCCGAGCACCGCCCGCCTGGCCCCGCCCCCCTGGCTCCTCACCGGCCTGCGTCCGCTCCCGTCCCCCGGCACCCCCTGGGCCGCGCTGGTCCGGGCCGCGCTCGCGCTCACGATTCCGCTGGCCGTCGGGCTGGCCGCCGGGCAGAGCGCGTACGGAGCGCTCGCCGCCATGGGCGGGCTCAGCGGTGTCATCGGCGACACCGCCGACGCGTACCGGATGCGGATCCTCAACATCGCCGTGCCGCAGCTCTTCGGCGCGGTCGGCGTCACCCTCGGGACGCTCGTGCACGGCCACGGCTGGGTCGCCGTGGCCGCCCTGACCACCCTCGCCCTGATCTCCGGAATGATCTCCTCCGTCGGGGCGGTGGCCTCGGTCTCCGGCCTCCTCCTGATCCTCAACGCCACCGTCGGCGCGGGCCTCCCGATGCCCGACCCCTGGTGGACGGCCCCGCTCCTGATGACCCTCGGCGGCCTCCTCGTCCTCCTCCTCACCCTGCTCGGCTGGCCGTGGCGCGGCGGCGTGCCCGAGCGCACCGCGGTCGCCGTCGCGTACCGCGAGGTCGGCAACCTGCTGGAGGCCGCCGGAACCTCCGGCTACGCCGCCCGCAGACAGGCCGTCTCCGCCTCCCTCGACGTCGCCTACGACCTGATCCTCGGCCGCCGCACCCGCGAACACGGCCGCCGCGGCACACTCGTCCGCAGCCTCGCCCAGCTCAACGCCCTGGTCCCGCTGATCGAGGCGGCTCCAGCGGTACACCTCCAGGGCGGCGGCCTGCCGCCCCAGGCCGTCGCGACGGTACGCACCCTGGCCCGCACCATCGAGGCGGGCGGCGAACACCGCCCGCCCCCGGACTGCCCGCCCCCGGACTGCCCGCCGCCCACCACTCCCGCGGCCCTCGCGGTGGACCGGGCCCTGGAGTACGCCGCCCACATCGCCCGCGACGAGGACCCGGACCCGTACAACATCGACGACCGGCTCGGCCGCCCCGCCGCCCTGCGCATCCGCGTCCGCCGCGCACTGCGCAACGTGGCGCGCTCGGGTGCCTCCTGGCGGTACGGGCTGCGCCTCGCCGTCTGCATCGGGCTCGCCCAGTGCCTGGTCTCCCTCATCGAGGTGCCGCGCTCGTACTGGGTGACGCTCACCGTCGTCTTCGTCATGAAGCCGGACTTCGGCTCGGTGTTCTCCCGGGCCGTGCTGCGCGCGATCGGCACGGCGGCGGGGCTGGTCCTGGCCGCCGTGGTCCTCTCCTCGCTGGCCCGCGGCTGGTGGGACGTACCCGTGATGCTGGTGCTCGCGGCGCTGATCCCGCTCTTCTCGGTGCGCGGCTACGCCTACCAGACGGCCGCCATCACCCCGGTGATCCTCCTTCTCTCCGACCTCCTCAACCACCAGGGCTTCGGCCTGGTCCTGCCCCGCCTCTGGGACAGCCTCATCGGCTGCGCGATCACGCTCCTGGCGGGCTACCTGCTGTGGCCGGAGACCTGGCGCACCAGGGTCGGGAGCCGTCTCGCGAAGGCGGTCGCCGACACGGCGGACTACCTGGCCCTCGCCTTCGCCGACCCTCCGCAGCCCCCGCAGTCCCCGCATCCCCCGCTTCCTCCGGTCCCCCCGCACCCCCCTCTCCCCCCGCACCCCGTGGACCGCACCCGCCGCACGCATGCCCGCCGCACCCTCTACAAGGACCTGATGACCATCCGCACCGAATTCCAGCGCGCCCTCACCGAGCCCCCGCCGATGGGCCGCCAAGCCGCCGCCTGGTGGCCGCTGGTCATCGCGGTCGAACGCATCGTCGACGCGACGACGGCCGCCCGGGTCCGCGTGGACCACGGCGCGCCGCCGCCTCCGGCTTCCGATGTCGCCGCCCTGACCGCCCAACTCCACGACCTGGCAAAGATGTTGGCGACAGCGAACACACCGCCTGCGGTACGCGGCCACCCTCTCGACGCCGCCCGCACCGAAGCCGCCGCATCCTCCGAAGCCGCCGCACCCTGCGAAGCCGCCGCATCCCCCGCATCCCCCGAGGCCGGCGTCCTCGCCCCGCTCCACCAGGAGGTCCTGGCCGCCCGGGCGATCGCGACGCCGGGCGCCTGACCGCCCCCCACCCCCACCGCATGGCATCCCCACCGCATGGCCCGTACGGGTGCTCCCCGGATGCGGCCCCGCCCACCCCTGCCATGCTGGCCGGAACGGGTAGGACGGCAGGGCGGCGAAGGGGTCGGCACACAGTGGCAGCACGGGCGCAGAGGCAGGCGCAGACACGAACCGGTCGGCGACGCACCCCACGCCTCCGGTACGCCGCCACCTCCCTGTCCCTCGTCCTCTCCCTCGCCCTCACCGCCTGCGGCGGCGGCAAGGACGGCGGCGGCCCCGTCAAGCCTTCCGGGCCGCCCGCCGTACCCGCCCCCAAGGCGGACTGGCAGGACTGCCCCCTCACCGGTCAGACCACCCGCGAGTGCGCCACCCTCAAGGTCCCGGTCGACGCGGCGAAACCCGGTTCCGGCACCCTCGACCTGGCCGTCTCCCGCCTCCCCGCCACCGACCGCAAGCGCCGCATCGGTGCGCTCGTGATGGATCCGGGAGGGCCGGGCCTGCCCGGTCTCTACACCTCGGCGAACCTCCTGCCGCCGCAGATCCGCGCCCTGTTCGACGTCGTCGGCTTCGACCGGCGCGGGTCGGGCAGAAGCACCCCGGTGGACTGCGGCGAGACGGGCGCGCCGGTCCGGCAGCTCGCCGAGGCCGAACCGGCGGGCCTCGCCGAGGCCGACGTACCGGCCGTCACCGCATCCCTCGACGCGTACGTGACCAAGTGCCGTGCGAAGTACGGGGAGTTGACCGCACACCTCGGCACCAAGGACGTCACCGCCGACCTCGAATCCATCCGGCTGGCCCTCGGCGAGGACAAGCTCAGCCTCCTCTTCCTGAGTTACGGAACCCTGCTCGGCCAGGAGTACCTGCGCACCCACCCGGACCGCGTCCGGGCCGCCGTACTCGACGGCACGGTCGACCCGGACGTCTCCGGCGCCGAGAACGCCCTGGGCGGCTCCATGACGCTGGACGAGGCGAACGGCACCAAGGACACCTCCAAGGAACAGCAGACGGCGTCCCGACTCCGCGCCTCCACCGCCGGGTTCAGGGCCTGGTGCACCGCCTCGGGACCCGCCGAGTGCGCGATCGCGCCCGAGCCGGAGGCCGCGCTGACCGCGGTCGCGGCCAAGACCCCGGAGCTGGCCGAGGCGGCCGACGCGGTCATGGTGGTCCCGTCCGACTGGCCCGGCTTCAGCCGAGCCGTCGACAAGGCGCTGGAGGCCGGAACCACGGGCACCGCGACGGGCACACCCACCCCGTACGCCGACCTCAAGGCCTACGCCGACAAGGGCTTCCCGAAGGACGTCGCCGCCGCCCTCAAGCACGACCCGCCCACCACGGCCTTCCACCTCGGCAACCAGTGCACCGACTTCGCGTGGCCGCACGACGTCGCGGCCGTCCTGAAGGACATCACCGACACCGCGAAGAAGCTCGGCCGGCCGGACAGCGCCCCCGTCAACGCCGCGGAGTACGTCGGCTGCGCGGTGTGGCCCCGTACCGGCACCCCGCTGGGCCCGATCACCACGAAGAACCCGGCCGGCCCGAAAGACGCGAAAGACCCGAAGAACGCCACGAGCGCCCCGCGCCCCCTGATCGTCAACGCCGAGAAGGACCCCCGCACCACCCTCACCGAAGCCGAAGCGGTCGCCAAGCGCCTGCCCGCGTCACTCCTGAAGGTCGGCGGCCAGGTCCACGGCGTGACCCTGCGCGGCAGCGAATGCGTGAACACGGCGCTCACCCGCACCCTGGTGGACGGCGCCGGACCGAAGGACGGCACCTGCCCACCGGTCTAGCCTCGCCCCGACCGCCGGTCCACGCCCTTGCCCCGCAGCCGCAGCATCGCCTGCCAGCCCAGTGCGAACGGCAGCCCGCCCAGGACCAGGGCGCCGAACACCGCCGTGTCGGACACCTCGAAGGACGCGCGTTCGCCGACGAAGAGCTGGGCGACGGTCTGGTACGCGACGTGGAAGCCGATGCCGGCCGCGATGTCGCCGGTGACGGTGCGGAACACCCCCAGGACGAGGGCGAACGCGAGGAAGATGAGGATGCGGTCCGGGGTGGTGGCCGTGCCGAGGACGAAGCCGAAGAGCGTGAAGAGCACGGCCTGCGCGGCGATCGCCTGCCAGGGGCGCAGCGCACGGGCCAGGTTGGACTGGAGGTAACCGCGGAAGACGAGCTCCTCGGGCAGCGCCTCGTACAGGAGGACCAGCGGGATCAGCACTGCGACGTGCAGCAGGATGTCCGGGGCGGGGGCGGTGGGGGTGATCCGCACCAGGCCGAGGACGAGACAGAGCGCCAGGCCGAGGGCGGCGGGAGCCGCCCAACAGGCCGCGCCCAGCAGGACGTTGCGGGTGGCGGGGCGGACGCCGGCCGGGATGCCGAGCTCCGTCCAGGGGCGCCGGTCCAGCAGACGCCACGCCACCAGGACCGCCGGAACCACCAGCACGGTGGTCAGTACGGCGCGCAGCGCGTGGGTGGGGCGGCTGTACGTGCGGCTGATCGGGGCGCCGTGGAAGACGAACAGCCAGAGGCCGATCGCCACGGCGAAGACGGTGAGGACGCGCAGGGGGAGGGGGAGGCGGGGGCTCGGGCCCGACTCCGCCGGGACGTTCTCGGGGTCAGTGGCCACGCGGGCCCCCTCCGGTCACCGAGTGGAGCGCGCCTACCGGCTGCGGCCCGCCCGCGCCTTGAGTCCACACACGACTGTGCGTGGACTCAAGCCATCATCGCCCGAATCCACGCACAGTCACCCCCTCAGCGCGCGGTCACGTCCTCCGCCGCGCGGCCGGACCCTCACACGCCGATGTCGCGCCCGTCCTTGCGCCAGACCGAGACGACCGCCGGGCGGACCATCTTGCCCGGGCCGTCGGGCCACGCCGAGAGCGGCTTCTCGGCGGTGGCGCCGTCGATCTCGCCCGGGTGCTGGACCGCGACCAGGACGCGGCGGTCCTGGATCACCGGGCCGCAGGTCTCGGCGCCCTTGGGGACGGTCAGGAACTGCTTGAGCTCGCCCCGGCGCTCACCGGCCGTGGCGACGCCGAACAGGCCGTCGTGGGTGCCGAGCTGGTTGCCGTCGGTGGAGATCCACAGGTTGCCGTGGTCGTCGAAGGCGACGTTGTCGGGGCAGGAGATCGGGGAGACCTTGTCCTTGGGGAAGCCCGCGAAGTACGTGGCCGGGTCCTTGGGGTCGCCCGCGACGAGGAAGAGGCGCCAGGAGAAGGAGTCGCCCGCCGGGTCGTCCCAGTGCTCGGCGAGTTCGAGGATCTGGCCGTGCTTGTTGAGGTTGCGCGGGTTGGCCTCGTCCGCGCCGGGCTTGCCGGGCTTGCCGCGGTCGGTGTTGTTGGTGAGGGCGACGTAGACGCGGCCCGTGCGCGGGGACGGCTCGACGTCCTCGGGGCGGTCCATCTTGGTGGCGCCGACCTTGTCGCCCGCGAGGCGGGTGAAGACGTACACCTCTTCGGCGCTCATGCCCGCCACGTGCGACTTCGTGCCGGTCGCCAGCGGGATCCAGGTGCCGGTGCCGTCGAACTCGCCGTCGTTCGGGTGCTTGCCCGTGCCGTCGATCTCGGCCGCCGGGGAGTCACCGGTGAGCTTCGCGACGTACAGCGTGCCCTCGTCGAGGAGGGTCAGGTTGTGCTCGCGGGCGGAGCGCGAGTTGCCCTTCTTCATGCGCTTCGAGGAGACGAACTTGTAGAGGTAGTCGAAGCGCTCGTCGTCGCCCATGTAGACGACCGGGCGGCCGTCGTCCGTCAGACGGGGCTGCGCGGCCTCGTGCTTGAAGCGGCCGAGCGCCGTGCGCTTGCGGGGGGTCGAGTCCGGGTCGTACGGGTCGAGCTCGACGACCCAGCCGTGCCGGTGCGACTCCTGCGGCTCCTGCTTGACGTCGAAGCGCTTGTCGAACCGTTCCCACTTGCGCTCGGAGGCGCCCTTGGTCATGCCGTACCGCTTGTCGGTGGCGGTGGGGTTGTCGCCCGCGTTGGCGAAGTAGCCGTTGAAGTTCTCCTCGCCGTGGAGCGTGGTGCCCCAGGGGGTCGTACCGCCCGCGCAGTTGGCGAAGGTGCCGAAGACCTTGGTGCCGGTCGGGTCCGCGGACGTACGGAGGAGCTTGGAGCCCGCTGCCGGGCCCGTCAGCTTCATCGGGGTGTTGACCGTGATGCGGCGGTTGAGGTGGTGGCGGGGGACGGCGGTCAGGCCCGCGCCCCGGCGCATCTCCTCGACCACGACGACGCCGAGGCCGTGCGCGGCCCAGGCGATCTCGACCTGCTCGCGGGTCGGGTTCTCCGGGTCGTAGCCCTTGAACATCAGGACTTCGTCCGTGTACTCGTGGTTGGCGACCATCACCTGGCGGTCGCCGCCCTCGCCGCGCAGGGGCAGCAGGGAGAGGAAGTCGTTGTTGTAGCCGAACTGGCCCGCCTGTGCCTTCGCCGTCTGCTTGTCCGGGTTGAAGGCGGGGGCGCCGCGCAGGATCGGGTCGCCCCAGCGGATCACGACGTTCTGCTCGTAACCGGCCGGGATCGTGACCTTGTCGTCGGTGTTGGGGGCGACCGGCGTGAAGCGGAGCCCCTTCGCGCCGGAGGGCTTCGCGCCGCCGCCGTTGCCCTGACCGCCCCCGGGGCGGTGCTTCGCGGCCTCCGCCGCGACCGCCTCCGACGTGCCGCCGGTCACGAGCGCGCCGCCCGCCGTCGCGGCGACCGTGACGACCGCCGCCGCCCGCATCATCGAGCGGCGGGACAGCACCCCCGCGATGACGTCGCCGACGTACTCGTTGTCGCTGGTGTTCGGGACTTCCTGGAAACAGGCGTCTCCGCAGCGGTAACGGCACGTCAGCGCGGAACGTCCGCCGGCGTGCGGCGACGGGTTGAGCAGCGGCAGCAGGTTGCGCACGTCGGTCCCCTCCGATGGGTGACCAGGCAGTCATCTGTTCGAGACAGCCTGGCCGATGGCTTTCGGCCGTGACACTAGGTGCGTACAGGGCGCAGCCGGGGCACGCCGGATGAACGAAGGGTGAAGTCCAGCCGACTGGAAGAACCACCGGCCCCGCACACGCCGTCGGCCCCCGGACCGTGGTGCGG
>NZ_JBSGZD010000064.1:0-33700 GCF_053610825.1 Streptomyces sp. NPDC054863
GTGCCGCGGTCCGCGGCACCGGACGTACTGCTGTGGCGGCGAGGGCAGTGCCGGGCGGAGGCCGGGGCGCCGAATACTGTGCCGGGCGGAGGGTGTGGCGGAAAATATGCGGCCGATCTTCCTCTGTACCGTGTCGCTGGTAGGCCGTACGGGTGAGGGTGCGTCAGACTTGGCGGATGCAGATACAGCACGTGGGTGGGGTGGTCCGGTGAGCAGGTATGACGTCACCGACGAGCAGTGGGACGGGCTCGCCCAGGTCGTACCGCTGCGCAGCCGCAACGAATGGCCGTCCAGGACCGATCACCGCACGATGCCGCAGGAGTACGAAGCGGCGGAGCAGCGGCGGATGATCGTCCTGCGGGTACAGATCTTCTCGGACGCCCGGGAGGTCGCGGAGTACCTGATCGCGCAGATTCCGGTGCTGCTGGACCTGACCAGCGCGGAGACCGATGTCGCCAAGCGGATCCTGGACTTCAGCAGCGGTGTGGTCTTCGGGCTCGGCAGCGGGATGCACCGGGTCGACCGGAACGTTTTCCTGCTCGCGCCGGTCGGCATGGAGGTCGAGGGTGCGGAGGCGGCGGTCGGCCACCGGTAGACGGGCCGCGGTGGCTGTCCCCGGTCGCAGGAGGGCCGTGGTGGCCGCCCCCGGTCGTAGGAAGATCACGGCGGCTGTCCCTCGATCGTGGGAAGGCTGAGCAGGCGTAACGGTTCGTCAGTGATGCGGACGCATAGCGTCCGCATCATGACTGTGCCTTCGCTCGCCCGGCCTCCCGTTCCTTCCTCCTCCGTACGCCCGCACCGCCCCGAGCTCACCGAACTGCGGCTCTCGGCCTTCGGTCCGCACCGCGGGGCGGTCTTCCCGCTCGGTCCGCTGACCTTCCTCGCGGGGCCGAGCGGGAGCGGCAAGTCGACCGTGCTGCGCGTGTACGAGGCGCTGACCGGGCTGGGGGCGGGCGATGAACTCGGAGAGGTGTTTCCCGAACCGGCCGACTGCGTGCCGGAGCGGGTGGCCGCCGACGGGCAGGGGCGCCGCGGATTCCGCATCGGCTGCACGGCCGACGGCCCGGCCGGTCCCGTACATCTCGACCTCGCGGTCCAGGCGGAGCCGGAACTCAGGATCGTCAGCGAACGTTTGACGTGCGAGGGGCAGGAACTCCTGACCACCGTGGGGCGCGACCCGAGGCGGAGCACGGTCCAGGCGGCCTGGTACACGGCGGGTGCCGCGCCCGTGACGCGCGCGCCGCTGCCGGACGACCGGCTGGGGACGGCGCTGCTGCCACTGCGGGTGGCGGGCCGGACGGAAGGAGAGCTGCGGGTGCTGGCCGCGGCCGAGCAGGTCCTCGTCGCGCTGCGGTCGGCGTACGTCTGCGATCCGCAGCCGCAGCGGATGCGCGCGCCGGTGGCGGTCGGCGAGGGGCTGCTGCGGCGCGGCTGCGACAATCTCGCGGCGGTGCTGCGGCGTACCGGAAACGAGTGCGCGCGACGCCACACGGCACTCGTCGCGGCGGCACGGGAGGGGTGCGCCGGTCCCGTCGAGAACCTGACGGCGGAGGACCTGGACGACGGCACGGTACGGGCGGTGCTCGGCCGGGGTGCGCGGGGAGCGACGCCCCTCGGGCGGCTGGGCGAGGGCGAGCTGAGGTACCTGGCGCTCGCGCTGGTGCTGCTGACCGGGCCGAGGGTGCTGGACATGGAGTGCGTGGCCGAGGTGCCGGACGCGCACCAGGCGCTCGCGGTGCTGGCCGACGGCTTCGACCGGGGGCTGGACCGGCGGCAGGCGAGGGCGCTGGGAGAGCTGGCCGGGAGGATGTGCGGGCGGGGACACATCAGAGTGCTCGGTACGGTCACGGACGCCTCGTGCGTGCGTGAAGTCGCAGGTGCGGCGGTGGTAGACCTGTAGCCGTGAGAGACGATTCGAGAACGGTGGCGGGCGTGGACGGTACGGAACCCGAGGTGGCGGTGGGCCAGGTGGCGGAGCTCCAGCGCCGGCTGGCCGCGTTCGCCGCGGCGCGGGACTGGGAGCAGTACCACACGCCCAAGAACCTGGTGGCCGCGCTCAGCGTGGAGGCGTCCGAACTGGTGGAGATCTTCCAGTGGTTGACACCGGAGGAGTCCGGCCGCGTGATGGAGAAGCCGGACTCCGCGCACCGGGTGACCGACGAGGTCGCGGACGTACTGGCCTACCTGCTGCAGTTCTGCGAAGTGCTGGGGATCGACCCGCTGGCGGCGCTGGCCGCCAAGATCGAGCGGAACGAACTGCGCTTTCCCGTACCGGGATCCGGGGTTTCGGAAGGTGCGGGTCCGGAAGCCGCAGAAAAGGAGATCCGTCACTCTTCGGAGTGACGGCAATATCCACAACCCCTTTTGTGTCCACAGATTTCCGCATAGCCCTGGTTTTCCTGGCCCCTTCCCCTCACTCTGGGTAGTGGACAGAGAGTGAGCGGGACGGCAACGGGGGTCGCTGATGGACGCGGTGAGACTCATTCGGGTCGGCAGACACGCGCTGGCGCAGAGCCAGGCGCCGCTGGACATCCTGACAGAGGCCTGGCAGGCGCAGGCGCTGACCCAGGCCATCGGCGGGATGCTGGCGATGAAGGGCCCGCCGGAACTGCGGGGCGAGGCACAGGGGCTCTGCGAGGCCGGCGGCAGGGGCTGCGGGACGGTCGACTGGTCGACCCTGTGCGTCGGCGGGGCGTCCGTGCCGGGATTTCGGGCCGGGCAGCCGCCCGAACTCCGCCCGAGGGCCGCGCAGCTCGCCGAAGTCGCCGATGCGCGCGGGGCGTTGGTGGGACTGGGTGGCCTGCTGGGGGAGGTGGGGATCGCACTCGTCGGGGTGGCCTGTGCCGCGGACGAGGAAGGATTCTACTGGCAGACCATCGAGGCGATCGACGCCGCCGACGAGTCGAACGACCGGGTGCGCGGACTGCTGCGCCGGCTCACGGTGTGGGAGCACAGCAGGCTGCAGGGCGCCGCCCACGACTCGGCGGCGGGGTCGTCATGACCCTGCTCCGGTCAGGAGGACCGGTCGCGGTCGCCGCCGCCGTCGTGGCTTTCGCGGTGACCCTCCTGAATGCCGGTGGTGCCGGGGGGCGGCGGGCGGTCGCCCGTGGTCTGCAGATCGGCGTCGAGCTGCGAGAGATCGGCGGTCAGCGCCGCCATCAGTTCCTCCATCTGCTGCAACAGGCCCTTCGGGGCGGCCTGCTGGGCCGGTACGGACTGCTGTACCGGATGTGCGGACGCGGTCTGTTCAGGCACGGCTTCCTGGGACATGGCGGCCTCCTCGGCCCAGGCCCTCCCGGTGGGGGAGGGCGGTGTTGCGGTCAACGCCCCGGCAGCGGTCGTCGGCGCGAGGGCCGGGCTGTCCGGCTCCGCCCGAGGAAACGAGCGCCTCGGGCGCCGGTCACTGGCACGGCAGTGCGAGGACCCCCACGATGACGAGTTTTCACCCGACCGGGCAGAGGCGGGACAGGCGAGGTCAGCGGGGTTGACGACAATTCGAAGGTGCAGGATGGAGGCATGGATCTTCGAATCTTCACCGAGCCCCAGCAGGGCGCGAGCTACGAGAAACTGCTGACCGTGGCGAAGGCCACCGAGGCGCTGGGCTTTGACGCCTTCTTCCGGTCGGACCACTATCTGAGCATGGGTACCGCCGACGGGCTGCCCGGGCCGACCGACGCCTGGATCACACTGGCCGGGCTCGCCCGGGAGACCGAGCGGATCCGGCTGGGGACGCTGATGACCGCGGGCACGTTCCGGCTCCCCGGGGTGCTGGCCATTCAGGTCGCGCAGGTCGACCAGATGTCGGGCGGGCGCATCGAACTGGGCCTGGGGGCCGGGTGGTTCGAGGAGGAGCACAAGGCGTACGGAATCCCCTTCCCGAAGGAGAAGTTCGGCAGGCTGGAGGAGCAGCTGGCCATCGTCACGGGGCTCTGGGAGACGGAGGTGGGCAAGACCTTCAGCTATGACGGGACGTACTACCAGCTGGCGGACTCACCGGCGCTGCCCAAGCCGGCCCAGCGCAAGGTGCCGGTGCTGATCGGAGGCCACGGGGCCGTCCGCACGCCGAGGCTCGCCGCTCAGTACGCCGACGAGTTCAACATCCCGTTCGCCTCGCTGGACGACACGGCGCGGCAGTTCGGCAGGGTCAGGGCCGCGGCGGAGCAGGCCGGACGGAAGTCGGGCGACCTGGTGTACTCCAACGCGCTGGTGGCGTGCGTGGGCAAGAACGACGCGGAGGTGGCGCGCCGGGCGGCGGCCGTCGGACGGGAGGTGGACGACCTCAGGGCGAACGGACTGGCGGGCTCGCCCGCCGAAGTGGTGGACCGGATCGGACAGTTCGAGGCGATCGGATCGTCCAGGGTCTATCTCCAGATGCTGGACCTGGACGACCTCGATCACCTTGATCTGATCTCCTCGCAGGTGCTGTCCCAGTTGAGCTGAGTCGAGCTGAGCTGAGTCGAGCCGAGCTGAACCGAGTCGAGCCGAGCTGATCTGAACCGAGCCGAGTCGAGCCAGGTCAGGCCTGGCTGAGCCGGATCGTGCAGGTCTCGTCCCGTCCCTTCGTGTGTTGTTCAGGAGTCGTCGTGCAGTCCGTCCGCCCGCTCGCCGCTGTGCTCGCCGAGGGGACTCTCGTCCTCGACGGCGGGTTGTCCAACCAACTGGAGTCGCAGGGCTGCGACTTGTCCGACGCGCTCTGGTCGGCGCGGTTGCTCGCCGACGACCCGGAGCAGATCCGGGCGGCGCACGCGGCGTATGTGCGGGCGGGCGCCCAGGTGCTCATCACCTCCAGCTACCAGGCGACGTACGAGGGGTTCGCCGCGCGGGGCGCCGGTCGGGTGGAGGCGGCCGGGTTGCTGGCCCGCAGTGTGGAGCTGGCGCGTGCGGCGGCCGAGGCCGGGCCGAGGCCGGTGTGGGTGGCCGCCTCGGTCGGGCCGTACGGGGCGATGCTCGCCGACGGCAGCGAGTACCGGGGGCGCTACGGGCTGTCGGTGCGGGAGCTGGAGCGTTTCCACCGGCCCCGGATCGAGACCCTGGCCGGGGCCGGGCCCGATGTGCTCGCACTGGAGACGGTGCCGGACGCCGACGAGGCCGAGGCGCTGCTGCGGGCGGCCGAAGGGTGCGGGCTGCCCGTCTGGCTGACGTACAGCATCGCGGGGGAGCGGACCAGGGCCGGACAGCCGCTGGCCGACGCGTTCGCCCTCGCCGCGGGGAACGACCAGGTGGTCGCGGTCGGGGTGAACTGCTGTGAACCCGGCGACGTGGACCGGGCGGTGGAGATCGCGGCCGAGGTCACCGGGAAGCCGGTCGTCGTCTACCCGAACAGTGGCGAGGAGTGGGACGCGGCCGGGCGCGGCTGGACCGGGGCCGGCACCTTCGACCCCGGCCGGGTGCAGGGCTGGCAGACGGCCGGGGCACGGCTGGTCGGAGGCTGCTGCCGGGTCGGACCCGAGCAGATCGCCGGGCTGGCGGCGGGCGTGGGTTCCCGCCGCTGAGCCGCAGGGGTCCTGGAGATTCGGGAGCCGGGCCTCCTTCTGGAAAACCCATGGTCGGAGTGGGCGAATCGGACGATACTCGGACGCGTGTTCATGACGATCAGTACCACCGGCACCCAGGAACGCCCGGCGACCGACCTCGGATTTCTGCTGCACAAGCATCCCGAGCGGAAGCAGACGTTCTCCACCTCTCACGGCACGGCCCACGTCGTCTACCCCGAGGCGACCGCCGAGCGCTGCACGGCCGCGCTCCTCCTTGAGGTGGATCCGGTGGCGCTGGTCCGGCGCGGCAAGGGCAAGGGGCGCGGGGGCTCACCCGACGCCGCGCTCGCGCAGTACGTCAACGACCGCCCCTACGCGGCCTCCTCGCTGCTGGCCGTGGCACTGAGCACCGTCTTCAAGAGCGCCCTGCACGGCGTGTGCCACGCCCGCCCGGAGCGGGCCGCCGAGCCGCTGCCGCTGCGTATCGAAGTCCCGGCGCTGCCCGCGCGCGGGGGCGCCGCACTGGTGGAGAAGCTGTTCGCACCGCTGGGCTGGAGCACGGTGGAGGCGGTGCCCGTGGCGCTGGACGCCCAGTTCCCGGAGTGGGGCGACTCGCGTTACGTACAGCTGGTGCTGGAGGGGGAGCTGCGGCTGGCCGATGCGCTGCGGCACCTCTACGTACTGCTGCCGGTGCTCGACGACGCCAAGCACTACTGGGTCTCGCCCGACGAGGTCGACAAGCTGCTGCGGGCCGGCGAGGGCTGGCTGCCGCAGCACCCCGAACAGAAGCTGATCACCAGCCGGTACCTGTCGCGGCGCTGGGGGCTGACCCGGCAGGCCACTGAGAGGCTGGCTGTGTCCGCTCAAAGCCTGGCGCGGCTCGCGGACGCCGACGACATCGTGGTCGAGGAGATCGACAACGCGGTGGCGGAGGAGACCGAGACGGAGGAGCGGCCGACGCCGCTCGCCGTGCAGCGCCGGGAGGCGATCCTCGGGGCGCTCCACGCGGCCGGGTCCTGCCGGGTGCTCGACCTCGGCTGCGGGCAGGGACAGTTGGTGCAGGAGTTGCTCAAGGACGTCAAGTTCACCGAGATCGTCGGTGTCGACGTGTCCGTGCGCGCGCTGACCATCGCCTCGCGCAGGCTCAAGCTGGACCGGATGGGCGAGCGGCAGGCCGAGCGGGTCTCGCTGCTCCAGGGATCGCTGACGTACACCGACAAGCGGCTGGCCGGGTACGACGCCGCCGTGCTGAGCGAGGTGATCGAGCACCTGGACCTGCCGCGGCTGCCGGCCCTGGAATACGCCGTGTTCGGCTCGGCGCGACCCCGGACGGTGGTCGTGACCACGCCGAACGTCGAGTACAACGTGCGCTGGGAGGCCCTGCCCGCCGGGCACGTGCGGCACGGCGACCACCGCTTCGAATGGACGCGGGAAGAGTTCCGCGACTGGGCGGGTGCGGTGGCCGAACGGCACGGGTACGGCGTCGAGTTCGTGCCCGTGGGACCGGACGACCCGGAGGTGGGGCCGCCCACGCAGATGGCGGTCTTCACGATGTCACTGCCGAACGGGTCGAGCACCGAGAACGTGAAGGAGGCGAAGGTCGCATGAGCAGCACCACCGAAGCAGCACCGGGCACCACCGCACCGCGCAGGCTGCCCGTGACCGACCTGTCCCTCGTGGTACTGGTCGGAGCCACCGGCTCCGGCAAGTCCACCTTCGCGCGCAGGCACTTCCGGCCCACCGAGGTCATCTCCTCGGACTTCTGCCGCGGCCTGGTCGCCGACGACGAGAACGACCAGAGCGCGAGCCGCGACGCCTTCGACGTGCTGCACTACATCGCGGGCAAGCGCCTCGAAGCCGGCCGGCTGACCGTCGTCGACGCCACCAACGTCCAGTCGGAGAGCCGCAAGCAGCTCGTCCAGCTCGCCAGGAAGTACGACGTCCTGCCGATCGCGATCGTCCTCGACCTGCCCGAGGAGGTGTGCGCGGCCCGCAACGCCGAGCGCCCCGACCGGGCGGGCATGCCCCGACACGTCATCCAGCGGCACCAGCGCGAACTGCGCCGCTCGCTGCGCGGACTGGAGCGCGAGGGGTTCCGCAAGGTGCACGTCCTGCGCGGCGTCGAGGAGGTCGAGGCGGCCGAGATCGTCCTGGAGAAGCGCTACAACGACCTCACCCACCTCACCGGCCCCTTCGACATCATCGGTGACATCCACGGCTGCCGCTCCGAACTGGAGACGCTGCTGGGGAAGCTGGGATACGTCGACGGGGCGCACCCGGAAGGACGGACGGCCGTCTTCGTCGGCGACCTCGTCGACCGCGGCCCGGACAGCCCCGGCGTACTGCGCCTGGTCATGGGAATGGTCGCCTCCGGAAACGCGCTGTGCGTGCCCGGGAACCACGAGAACAAGCTCGGACGTTGGCTCAAGGGAAGGAACGTCCAGCACACCCACGGACTCGCGGAAACCATTGAGCAGTTGGACAAGGAGGAGGATGGCTTCAAGGAGCAGGTGAAGGTCTTCATCGACGGCCTCGTCAGCCACTACGTCCTCGACGGCGGCAAGCTCGTCGTCTGTCACGCCGGGCTGCCCGAGAAGTACCACGGGCGTACGTCCGGACGCGTCCGCTCCCACGCGCTGTACGGGGACACCACCGGTGAGACCGACGAGTTCGGGCTGCCCGTGCGCTACCCGTGGGCGGAGGAGTACCGCGGCCGTGCGGCCGTCGTGTACGGACACACGCCCGTACCCAACACCTCGTGGATCAACAACACACTCTGCCTCGACACCGGCGCCGTGTTCGGCGGGAAGATGACCGCGCTGCGCTGGCCCGAGCGCGAGCTCGTCGACGTACCGGCCGAGAAGGTCTGGTACGAGCCGGTCAAGCCGCTGCTCACCGAGGCGCCCGGCGGGCACGACGGGCGTCCCCTGGACCTCGGCGACGTCGCCGGGCGACGGATCGTGGAGACCGGCGAGCACGGACGCGTGTCGGTCCGTGAGGAGAACGCTGCGGCGGCGCTCGAAGTGATGAGCCGGTTCGCCGTCGACCCGCAGCTGCTGATGTACCTGCCGCCGACGATGGCGCCGACGGGGACGTCCCGGGTCGAGGGCTACTTGGAGCACCCGGCCGAGGCGTTCGCGCAGTACCGGTCGGACGGGGTCGCGAAGGTCGTGTGCGAGGAGAAGCACATGGGTTCGCGGGCCGTGGTGCTGGTGTGCCGCGACGCGCGGGTGGCACGGGAGCGGTTCGGAGTGGACGGACCCACCGGGGTCGTGCACACCCGTACCGGGCGGCCGTTCTTCAACGACGAGGCGGTCGGCGAGCTGGTGCTGGACCGGCTGCGCACCGCGGTGGGCGAGGCCGGGCTCTGGGACGAGCTCGACAGCGACTGGCTGCTGCTCGACGCCGAACTGATGCCCTGGTCGCTCAAGGCGTCCGGGCTGCTGCGGCAGCAGTACGCCGCCGTCGGCGCGGCGTCGGGGGCCGTCTTCCCGGGAGCGCTCGCCGCTCTGGATGCCGCCGCGGCGCGTGGTGTCGAAGGCGCGGACGATTTGCTGGTGCGGCAGCGCGAACGGGCGGCGGACGCAGGCCTGTTCACGGAGGCCTACCGGCGGTACTGCTGGCCGACCGAGGGCCTGGACGGGGTGCGGCTGGCCCCCTTCCAGCTGCTCGCCGTGCAGGGGCGCTCGCTCGCGGGCGTACCGCACGACCGGCAACTCGCCTGGCTGGACCGGCTGGTGGAGCACGACCCGACCGGGCTGCTCCGGACCACCCGCCGACTGGTCGTCGACACGGGCGACGAGGCGTCGGTGCGGTCGGGTGTCGACTGGTGGCTGGAGATGACCAGCAGGGGTGGCGAGGGCATGGTCGTCAAGCCGCTGCAGGCGCTGGTGCGGGACAGCAAGGGCCGTCTCGTGCAGCCGGGCATCAAGGTGCGCGGTCGCGAGTACCTGCGGATCATCTACGGTCCCGAGTACACCCGGCCGGAACAGCTGGAGAAGCTGCGTCAGCGGTTCCTCGGGCACAAGCGTTCGCTGGCGCTGCGGGAGTACGCGCTGGGGCTTGAGGCCCTGGAACGGCTGGCCGGGGGCGAGCCGCTGTGGCGGGTGCACGAAGCGGTGTTCGCGGTGCTGGCACTGGAGTCGGAGCCGGTGGACCCCCGGCTCTGAGGGGTGCCGTCCCTGAGCGGCGTCGACTCTGGGTGGCGTCGGCTCTGAGGGCTGCCGAACTGAGCGGCGCCGACCTGAATGGGGCCGACCCCGAGTGGCGCCGACCCCGAGTGGCGCCGACCCCGAGTGGCGCCGACCCCGAGTGGCGCCGACCTTGAGTGGTGCCGGGTGTGATCACTGGGTGTGATCGCAAGGCCGGTTGCAGGGTATGCCGACGGACCGAGGCCGTAGCCGAGAAGGCTGCGGCCTCGGCTGTTTCCGGGCGGGCGGGGCCCTGTCGTTCTCGGGCGGACCAGGGCATCGGCCGTCTCGGGGCGGGCCGGGGTTCCCGCTGTCCTCGGCGAGCGGGGGTCTCGGCCGTGTCCGGTCGAGCCCGGGTCTCAGTTTCGGGGCGGGCCGGGACTCGCCCGATTCGGGGCGGGCCGGAGCCCTTGGCCGTTTCCGGATGGGTGGGGTCCGTGGGGCAGGTGTGCCGCTGCCGGTGTGCACCGCGGGGGTCGTGCGCGGGTTCGAGTATCCGGCTGCATCGCATGCCATTTCGATCCCTGTGATCATCAACTTGGCTTTTGCGAAAGGGGAGTTGATCGTTCTTGACTCGGGTGTGGCGGGTGCCTAGTCTTCCTTTCCTCTCAGCTTGACGCATCGTCATCACGTCGCGTCCGAGGCGCCATCGGGGGCGAGGCGATGAGTCTGTTCGGGCAGGGCCGTCCCTTTCTCGACGCGCTCGTGCGGCAGGACCGGGAGAGTCTGCTCGCCCTCGGAGTACCGCGTTCGTACGAACCGGGGCAGGTCATGCTCCAGGAGCGCGACACCGGCACCTTCGTCCTCGCCGTGCGTAGCGGGTGGTCCGTCGTCTCCGTCTCCACCGAGCGCGGCGCCCGCCTCATCCTTGCGCTCCGTGGGGCCGGTGAGGTCGTGGGGGACCTCGCCGCTGTCGACCAGGGGCCACGCAGTGCGACCGTGACCGCGCTCGGTCCCGTCGAGGCGACCTCCATCAGCGGGGAGAGGTTCCGGCACTTCCTCTCCGCGCGGCCGCACGCCACCGCGCTGATCATGCGGCAGTTCAGTGCGCGACTGCGCAGCGCGGACAGCGAGCGGCGTTCGCTCGCCTCGGAGACGGTCCTGCGCCGTCTCGCCGTACGGCTCCTCGAACTCGCACAGCGGGCCGGGCGGATCGGCGCGGACGGCGCTGTGGTCGTCGAACTTCCCCTTCCCCAGCACGACTTGGCCTCCGCGGTGGGTGCCACCAGGGAGGCGGTGGCCAAGGCATTGCGGCTGCTGCGCGAGCAGGACGTCGTACACACCGGAAATCGGCGGGTGACCGTGACCGACATGGAGTTGCTTCTCCTCCTGGCGCAGGGCAGGGCCGGGCCGCCCCCGCGCGGCGGGCCAGGATCCCGGCCGGGGCCGGGTCCCGGCCCGGGGCCCGGGGAGAAAGGCGGACCGGATGTGTAAACGGCTACATCGCGCGGTGGCGGACGGTACGAGAGTGAAACCGGCGGACGAGGACGCAGGAGGCGACGGTGTACGGATCGACAGGCGCGGCGGCGAACGGGGCGGGACCCGGCGGCCCGGAAGCGCAGCCGGCGGCGGTCAACCGGCTCGTGGTCTTCGGCGACGCCTGCGGATCCGGATCGATGGGCCTGGAGACGAAGAAGCAGATGCGGGCGGCGATGTACGCGGCGTTCGGGGAGGCGTTCGAGGTCGTCGGGGTACCGTCCGGCAGGCTCCACCAGGAGGACCGGGGCGACGGGATCCTGGCCGCGCTGCCCGCTGACGTGCCCCCGTCCCTCATGGTCGGGCGCTGGCTCAGCACTCTCTACGAGAACCTGCGGGAGCACAATCGCGGCAGGTCGGACCGGTTGCGGATGCGGGTGGGGATGCACGTCGGTCCGGTACTGGACGACGGGCGGGGGCTCGTGGGCAGAGCCGTCGACCTGACCTGCCGGCTGTGCGACAGCGACACCGCGAAGCGGGTCATCGAGGCGGCGCCGGAGTCCGGCCTGATGCTCGTCGTCTCCGACTGGCTCTACGCGAACGTGGTGGCCGACGGCGGCCGGTACATCGAGCCGCAGCAGTATCGGAGCGGTCGTGTCCGTGCGAAGGAGACCGACGAGACCGCCTGGTTCCATGTCCCGGGGCTGGAGGCACCGCCCATGGAGGCGATGGCCTCGTCCCGGGGTTCGACCGCGGCGAAGCAGGCCGCGGAGCCCGGACGCGACGGTGGGCCGCGGGAGGGGGGCGGCCCACCGCCGCCCGGCGCGAGCGGCCCCCAAGTCTGGCTGGGAAGACAGGAGTTCCACGCGGGCCAGGACATCTTCAGCGTGACAGGCAGCACGATCCACGGGGGCTTCACGGGCTTCCGCAAGGAGGGGGAGCGGTCACGGGAGCCGGAGCCGGATCGGGAGTCGATGCCGGATCGGGAGTCGCAGCCAGAACCGGTGCCGGTGCCAGAACCGATGCCGGAGCCGGAGCCGGACGGTGGCGAGGGCGACGGATTCGGGGCGGCGGCCCTCGCCGAATCCGCCTCCGCCGACGACACCCCCCGGAGCGGCGTGTGAGCGAGTCCGACGAGGGGGCGTCGCCCGAGCCCGGCGGCGGTGCCGAGGCGGGGCAGGCGGCCGGGTCCGGCCGGGAGGGCGCGGGCGGCGGCGACAAGGGTGCGCGTGGCGGTGACAAAGGTGCGCGTGGCGGTGACAAGGGCGGGCGCGGCGGCAAGGGGTCGGGGGACGGGCAGGCCGGTAACGCCGACGGCGAGGGCGGCGGTGAAGGGGACGGGCAGAAGGTCGAGGCCAGCCCGTTCGACCAGGCGGGGCGGGGCCCGCTCGGCGGGGCCGGAGGCACCGGCGGGTCGGGGACGGCCCATGCCGCGCTGCAGAACTTCGCCCTGCGCGGGCCTGCCGGGAGCCACTTCGCGACCGTCGGCGACAGCGTCGTCGTCCAGGGCAGCACCATCTTCAACCAGTACGGGCCCGGCGCGGCAGGCAGCGCCATGGTCGCCGGGCCCGTGCCGAGGGAGGAGCTGGGCCGGCTCGCGGACGTCTACTGCGAGGCGGCCGGTTACCAGCGGATGAAGGAACTGCTGCGGGCCTGCCACCTCCTGGTGCTCTGCGGCGAGCCGGGAAGCGGTCGCACGGCCACCGCGCTCGCCCTTCTCTCCGAGCTCACCCAGGACCGGGTCCACCGGCTGGACCCCGGCATCCCGCTGCACCGCATCGAGGCGTCGGACCTCAAGGAGGGGCACGGGTACCTGCTCGAACTCCCCCCGGACGACGGACGTCAACAATCTTCGTACGGATACGAGTTCGAGAGGGAACCGCGTCGTGGCGCGCGGCGGGGCGGTGCGTACGGGCGGGACGCCGGGCGCCCCACCGGGCTGCACCTCGACCGGCTGAGCGGGCTGCTCGCCGAGTCCAAGGCGTACGCCGTCGTGCTGGCCGGGGGCGGGGAGCTGGCGGGGCAGTTCCTGCGCGGCCGGTACGGGTTGCCGTGCCGCCCGCCGCGTACCGGGGAGGTGCTCCAGCGCCACCTGCGCGTACTGCTCAAGGAGGCACCCGAGGGTGCTCTGCGGGAGGCGCAGCGGCTCTTCGAGAGGCCGGAGACCAAGGACGCGCTCGGGCTGGACGAGCTGCGGCCCAGGGAGGCCGCGCGCATCGCGGAACAGCTGGCCCACCGGGTGGCAGGTGAGCTGACGGAAGATCAGTTGATCCTCGGGTGTGCGGAGTTCGTACGGGCGCAGGCGCGCTCCTGGTTCGCCGACGCCGACCGTCCCGGCACGCTTCCGGCGGCCCTGCCGGTGCTCGACGCCACTGCCTTCCGTATCGCGGTCGCGGTGTTCAACGGTTCTTCGTACAGCCTCACGGCGGAGGCGGGCGAGCAGCTTGCCTGGGAACTGGCCATGACCCTCGACCCCGAACAGGCCGTGGGGAGACGGTTGTTCGCCGAGCACGACCAGGACCGGCCGGCCCTGGCGCGGGCCGTCGTCGAGGACGGCGAGTTCGACCTCGGCGACGCCAAGGTGCCGATGCGGGCCGTCCGCTTCCAGGGGCGGGGCCTGGCCCCCGCCGTGCTCCACGAGGTGTGGCACGGCTACCACAACGTGCGCGGGCCGCTGTCGCGCTGGCTGCGCGCACTGTGCGACGACCCGCGCCCGCAGTTGTGGGTACGGGCGTCCATCGCCGCCGGAGTGCTGTGCTCCTGGGACTGGGTGTACGGGACCGGGGAGCTGCTCCGCCCCATGGCCGCACTGGACAGCCCGACCCTCCAGATGGCCGCGGCGACCGCCCTGGCCCAGGCGACCCGCGAGCCTTCGGTGCGCCCGGCGGCCCGCGCGCTGCTCAAGGAGTGGGCGAAGAGCGGCGACGTGTCCCTGCGGACGACCGTGCTCCTGACGCACGGGTACGGCATGGCGGCGGGCCCCGTCGGCGTGTCGCTCGACGAACTGGCCAAGGTGGTGCGGCAGGAGGAAGTGAACCTGGACGAACTCGTCACCGCGTCCTTCAGCGTGACCCGGCTGCTGGCCGGAGCCGAACCCGCCCTGGTCGTCGAACGGCTCGGCGGCTGGCTGCGCGAGGACCGCCGGGACCTGGCCAACCTCGTACTGCTCGCGGTGATCCGGGCGTTGCAGACCAGGGCCACGTACCTCTGGGGGCTGCACGAGGACGCGGACATGGAGCGGCACGGCTCCAAGCCGCTGATCGCCGCGCTGCTGCTGACGCGGCCCGAGCTGGCGCGCAGGCTCGCGGACCTGATCCGGCACACGCTGGTCACCGCCCGGTCGGGCGAGGCCGCGCTGGACGGGCTGGGCAGCTGGCTGCGCCGGGCGGCGGACGACGCCGAACAGCTGCGCCTGGTCTGCCGGTTCCTGCCGCTGCTCGTCGTCGACCACCGGGACCGCGAGCGGCTGAGACACCTGTTGGACCGGCTCGTACGGGATCCCGGTGACCCGCTGGACAAGGCGGCGGCCCACCGGATGTGGAACGCAGTGGGAGAGGGGACCGAGGGATGACGGACAGGGAGGGGCGGGCGGACCGGGAGGACCGGGACGACGAGGAGTGGTCGGGGCGGCTGGGGCAGCCGGGACGGCAGGAAGGGCGGGGGCAGCGGGCGCAGCAGGGCGGGCCGAGGCGGCAGGAGCGGCCGAGACCGCAGGAACAGCAGGGGCAGCAGGGGCACGAGAGGCCCTGGCTGAGGGGCGAGCGCGGGGACGGGGCGGAGCGGGAGGCGCGGATGGACCGGGCGGACCGGGGGGACCGGGAGGAGCGGGCGCGGGCGGAGCAGTTGGGCCCGGGGCGCCGGCCCGGTCAGGGGCCGGGCCGGGAGCAGGACCAGGACCGGGATCAGGGCCGTGACCAGGACTGGGACGATGGGCGGGGCCGCGGGATGCGGCAGGGCCGGGCGGACGCGTCGGCGCGGGGCCGGGGTCCAGGGTCGGCGCGGGCCGAGGGGCAGGACCAGCAGCCCCTCGGCCCGCTGATCGGCGAGTACGGGCCGCCGTACGTGCGCAGGAGCGGCCAGATCGCAGCCGTCATGCTCTACAACAACGGCGGCCACAGCATCGTGTGGCCCGACCGCCGCGAGGACGTCCGCAAGCCGTGGCTGGTTTCGCCGTACACCATCTTCGAAGTGCTGCTCGGGGTGCACGTCACCTCCTTCGATCTGCGGCTGCCCGCCAATGGCGACGCGGCGTTCTTCGACGCGACGGCGCGGGTCCGCTGGGAGGTGCGGGAGCCGCTCACCGTCGTGCGCCAGAACGTCTGGGACGTGGGGGAGTTGATGCGCGACGAACTCCTCGCGGGGCTGCGCAGCGTGTCGCGACGCTTCCGGCTCACCGATTCGCACCGGGCCGACGACGCGGTCAGGGCCGAGGTGGAGGCGGGGCACATCACCCTCGGCCGGGACCTCGGGCTGACGACCCGCGTCCATGTGTTCATCGACCTCAGCGAGGAGGTCAAGACGCGCGTCCAGGCCAAGCACGACATCGTCCTCGACATGGACACGGACGCGGCCGAGGACGAGAGGGAACGGCTCAGGGCCGCGCGCAAGCGGGATGCGGTGCGGGTGCAGGCCGCCGAACTCCAGCGGTTCCTGAACCGGGGCGACGCGGCGGAGATCGCGTTCCAGATGGCCACCAACCCGGAGAAGCAGTGGGAGATCCGCGAGGCGATCCGTCGTGAACGACGGGAGGGCCAGGCCGACTTCATCGGACTGTTCCACAAGCTGCTGGACACCGGGAACCTGGAGCGGCACGACATCGGCGACCACATGTACGAGGTGCTCCAGTACCTGCGGGAGAACTCGGACGGGGTGCTCGGCGGGGTGACGGACTCGATCCTGCCGCAGGGCGGTGGACGTCGGGGCGGGCGGGTCCTGGAGAACGGCCGGCCCGGAGGCACGAGAGAGTACGGGGAGTACGACGAGGGGCAGGGCCGGGAACTGGAGGGTCGCGGCGGTCGGCGGCGGCCCGCCGAACCGGCGAGGCCGTACTGGGAGGTGGACGACCCCGCCCCGCCGGTCCGTGAACGCGGGCGTGGCGCACGGGAGTTGGGAGAGGGTTTCGTGGGGGGCGGCCTCTCGTCCGGGCCCCCGTCCGCGCCGCCGTCCGGGCCGCCGGAGAGCGAGTGGCCGGAGGAGGAGGGGCCGGACGGCCCTAGTCCGCATGTGTACGAGCCCACCAGGGTCGCCTCATCGGCGGAACGGCAACGCGAACGGGACCGGCGGGAGCGCGAGCGGGAACGCGAATGGCGGGACCGGGGCGGGGACCGAGCCCGTGGCGACGGGCGGGACGGCCCGGACCCGGGCCCGGGCGACACCGGCCGGGGCCGAGGCTGGGCGCGGGACGACAGATACGGCGACGGCTGGGCGCGCGACGACTGGGGCCGCGACGACTGGGACCGCGAGGGCGACCCGCGCCGCGACCCGGACCGCGGCCGGGGCAACGGCCATGCCTACCGGCCGAGTGCGGGCTTCGACGACTGGGACGAAGAATGAACAACGAACCGCACCGCACGGCGGGCCTCCAACAGCCGGACACCGAGGCCAACTCGGGCCCGGAAGGGGCTGGTGACGGAGGCCGTGGGACGCGGTCCTCGCCACCACCGAGGACCGCTTCCGCGGTCCCGGCTCCTGCCACGGGCCCTGCTCCGGTTCCTGCCCCGGCCCCGGTCCCGGCTGTGAGTCCTGCCTCAGGCATGACTCCGGTTCCGGCTGCGGGCTCTGCCCCGGCCCCTGCCTCAACTCCGGGATCTGCCCCGGCCCCTGCCCCAGGTCCGGCCTCGGCTTCGGCCCCGGGCCAGGCTCCGGGTATGGCTCCGGGTATGGCTCCGGCCCCGGCCTCAGGAGCGGTTCCGGCCCCCGCCCCGGCCTCCGCTCCAGGTGCGGTCCCCGCCTCAGGTACGGTCCCCGCCTCAGGTCCGGTCCCCGCCCCGGGTTCGCCACCTGCCCCAGGAACGGTCCCCGGGCCCGTCGACGGTGCCCGGTTCGTTGCTGAGCGGTTGTTGGATTCCGTGCGGGAGGACATAGGGCGGGCCGATGCCAAGGCGGCGGTTCTGTTGTCCGGAGGGCTGGCCTTCCTGGCCGTGGTGTGGGTCAGGGACGGGTCGGTGGTTCCCGTGGGGGCGGCGCTCGGCCTGGTGGTGGCGGGTGGGCTGCTGTGGCTGGCGGGGCTGTTGATGCTCATCGGCGTGGTGCTGCCGCGTACCCGGATAGGTGCGGACGTCACGTTCCTGCGGGATCTGAGCGTCGGTGTGCCGCCCGACGTGCTGCGGGACCGGCTGACCGCGTCCGGCACGGATGTCGTGCGCTGGATGCTCGGTGAGGCGACCGTCCACGGGGCGGTGCTCACCGCCAAGTACCGCTGGCTGCGCGCGGGGGTCTGCTCTCTGACCCTCGGCGTGCTGCTCTCCGTAATCGGCCAGATGTGGTGACGAGACGATGGATCAGCAGATGAAGCAGACCGGACGGCGACGCAGCCGTGGCCGGGAGCAGGGCCGGGAGCGGGGCCGGGCGCCTTGGCGGGCGGCGGGGCTTGGGCTCGTACTCCTGGCGCTGGCGGGTGCGGCACTGCCCGCACCCGTACAGGCGCAGCAGCGACAGCAACAGGCCGCGGAAGGGCCCGATCCGATCGACTTCGCCGTCGTGGTGGACCTCTCCAAGAGCCTTTCCGACAAGGACCTGGCCCGCGAGGTGGAGGCTGCCGCGCTGCTCAGTCAGGGCGAGATATCGGAACGGTCGCGCGCGGCGGTGATCGGTTTCGGGAGCTCGGAGAAGGCCGGGCAGTCCGCCGTGCGCGAGGTGTGCACCCTGACGGTGTCCAGCGCGGCGGGCCGCCAGAAGCTCAGCGACTGCGTGCAGCAGCTCGGGAACAGGGCCAAGAACGGCACCGGCCCCGGGACCGACTTCCCGGCCGCCGTCCGGCAGGCGGTGAGCCGGCTCACCGGGGAGGGCAGACCCGGCACGCCCAAGGTGGTGTTCCTGCTCACCGACGGGAAGCTGGACGTGGGCGACAGCCCCGGGTACGGCCCGGACAAGGCGTCCCGGCAGGCCGGCGCCGCCCGGCAGCTCACCGACGAACTCGCCCGCGCCCGCCGGGAGTCGGTGCAGATCTGGCCGCTCGGCTTCGGTGACGAGATCGACCGCGGGTCGCTCGCCGCGATGGCGAACGGCGGCTACCGCAACGGCTGCGCCGACCTCCCCGACGCCAAGCCCCGGATGCGCGTCGTCGAGAATTCCGAGCAGATCGACAAGGCCCTCCAGGAGACGTTCGCCGCCGCGCGCTGCGCCCAGGTCGTCGAGGGCACCCGCGGCAGGCCGCCGGGGGAGCTGTCGGTGGTCATCCCGCCGATCGCCACCGACGGCTCGATCACGGTCAGCAAACACGACCGCAAGGTCTCCGTGACGTACTACGACCCCACCGGGAAGAAGGTCCCCACCGGCGGTTCCGCCGACGGGTCCAGCTTCGAGGTCAGCGGTCAGGACGGCCCGGTGGAGGCGCTGCGGGTGAAGAATCCGCTGCCGGGACGGTGGAAGGTGCGGGTCGAGGCGCCCGAGGGGCACCAGGGCCAGGAGGTCGCGGTGCGCGCCATCTGGCAGGGCAGGCTCCGCTCCGCGATCACCCTCGACCCCGCCTCGCCGCGCGCCGGTGAACAGGCCGTCGTGGAGATGCGGATGCAGACCAGGCGCGGCGTCGTCATCACCGACCAGGGCCAGCTCAAGGGCATGCGGGTCGGCGTCAAGGTCACCGGCCGGGGCTTCGGTCCGGTCACCGCCACGCTCAAGGACGACGGGACCAAGCCCGACGCGAAGGCCGGGGACGCCCGTTTCACCGGCACCCTCGACCTGCCCAAGGGGGTCACCGGGAACATCGAGGTCACCGGCGAGATGTCCGCCCCGGGAGTGACCGGCGACCGTCGGCCGCTGTACGTCACTGTCGGATCCACCGCCGCGCCGGTCGAGGCCGGGATCACGGTCGAGCGCAGCACCGTGTACCCGGGGGGAACCCTCCGGGGCACCTTGGACGTGACGAACAACGACACCGTCGCGCACACCCTCACCCTCGGTCTCGGGGACCGGCCACCGGGTGCGCAGTTGAGCGTCACGCCCGTCAAGGTGCGTGCGGAGCCCGGCAGTTCGCGTCACGCCTTCACGGTGTCCGTCGGCGCGGACACCCCGCTCGGGGAGCTCGCGGGGTCCGTCGTGCTCACCGACACCGACGACGGCGGGCGGGCCCTGGACACCACCTTCCTCGACGCCCTCGTCGCACCGGAGCCCACCTGGTGGGACCGGTGGTGGTGGGGTGTGGTCGGCGCCGCCGCACTGGTGCTGGCCGTCGCAGCCTTCGTGGTCGTACGGGTGAAGGCCGTCGCCCGGCGGCGCGACCTGACCGGTGTACGGCTGGAACTGCGCAGGGACGGGAGGCCGGTCGACACGCTGACCGTACGGGCCGGGCAGGGCCGCGGCGACTTCCGCTTCGCGGTGGAGCGGGCGAGCGGATCCGCGCCCAAGCTCAAGCGGGTCGGCAGCGGCGGGGACGCGCACCGGGTGCGGCGCACCACCGGCGGAACGATCATGGTCAGGCCGTACCGGGGCGGCGAACGGGCCCTGGTGGCAGGGGAACCGGTCGAGCTGGGCGAGGGCATCGACCTGCTCGTCCACGACAACCGCCGTGCCCCGGGCGGAGGTTCCGGCAGGAGGCCGCGACGGCCGTTCTGGCAGAACAGGCAGGACAGGCCGGACAGGCGGAACAGGCCGGGCGGCGGGAGGGGCGGGGCCGCACCCGACGGCGGCCGGGGCACATCCCGGGACCCGGGTGCAGGCGCAGGCGCCGGTTCCGCTTCCGGCCCCGGCCCGGGGCGCGGCACCCGTCCGTACGACGAGAACTTCTGAGCCCGGCCCACGGGGCCCGCCAACCCGGAGCCCAAGCACCAAGGGGAGACAAGAGACGACATGAAGATCTACCAGCCCATGCTCTTCGTCGGACTGGGCGGCACCGGCAGCCGGATCGGCGCGGAGCTGGAACGCGGACTGCGCCGCGAGCTCTGCGGCCCCGACGGGACCAAGCTCGCCGTCGACGACCGGCGCAAGCGCTTCCAGCTGCCCGACTGCCTGCAGTTCGTGTACGCGGACTTCAGCGAGGGCGAGCTCGACCAGCTGCCGCACCTCCAGGCCAAGGGCGCGGAGCAGGCCGCGTACGCCCGTACCTCCAGGGTCGTCCACGACCTGCTGCCCGCCGACCACGACAGTTCCCCGGACGTCGCCCGGATGCTGCGGGTGGCGCTGCACGAGGAGACGAGGAGCTGGCTGCCGCCCAAGGAGCGCGAGCCCCGGGTCGCCCCGCTGCACAGCGGGGCCGGCCAGCTTCCCACCGTCGGCAGGTCCGCGCTCTTCGCGACCCTGCGCGGCGGCCTGGAGCCCGTACTGGGCCCGCTCCGCGCCGCCATCATGGCGATCAGCAACTCGGCGGGCGACCTGCGGGACGTGGGAGGGCGGCAGATCCGCGGCTGCGACGTCTTCGTGGCATTCTCCGTGGCGGGCGGTACGGGCGCCGGAATCTACTACGACTTCATCCACCTCATCGGGCACGAGTTCCGCAAGTCCAAGGTGCCCGGGGTGAAGATCTACCCGCTGGTGGTCATGCCGTCGGCGTTCCCGCCCGAGGCGGGCGGCGGCCGGGACGCCGAACTCAACGCGGCGCGCGCCCTGGTGGACCTCTCCCGGCTGGTCGACGACCAGAACGTACCCAGTGCGCAGTCCGATTTCGGCGACGTCGAGCAGCGCGGTTCGCTGGCGGTGCGCTACCCGAGGGAAGGCCCGATCCGGCTGCGCTCCTCCACCGTCCAGACGGCGTTCCTGTTCAGCAAGCCGTCGGGGATCCGGCCGGAGGACCTGCGCAGGTCCGCCACCGCCATGGTGATGTCGCTGATCGGCACCGAACTCGGCAACGACACCGCGGGCGGCCGCACCGAGGGCGACTACCAGTCCTTCGCGGCGAGCTTCGTCAACAAGAGCGTCGAACGCTCCACCCCGTCCCGCTCCGGCATCGGCTACCGCGGCATGTCGACCAGCCTGGCCGCGTCGCTGACCGTGCCGGTGGACGACCTCGCGGAGATCGTCGCGAGCAGACTGCTGGCCCAGGCCGTACGGGACATGGGCGAGCGGGCGGCCCGGGGCGACGAGCGGGGCACCGAGCGGGTCCGCGACATGTTCGAGCGCTCCGGCGTCGGCAGGCTCTGGGCCCGGGAGGCCCCCGAGATCCCGGCCCCCGACCCGCTGCCCAAGGGCACCAAGGACATCGGGCAGGCCCTCCGCGACCGGATCGGCGACATGGACGACGGCCTCGTCCGGCTCGCCCGGGACCTGGACCGCGAGGTTCCGCGCATGGTCGAGGACTTCAAGCCGGGGGCCGGAGCACGCGAACTCCTGGGCCTGGTCGGCCCGTTCAGGGCGGAGCGGGTGCTGCTCGGTCTCCCCGACCATCCGCAGCGGGCTGCCGCGGTCGGCTTCGCCGGGATGCTCGACAACCGCAAGAACGACCCCGAGAAGCCGGACGGGGTCACCCCCTCCGCACCCCAGGTCCCCCGGATCAGGCGCAGCGTCGGCGGCATCGTCCCGGCCCGCTGGGGCGACCCGGACGTGCAGGAGGCCACCGAGGAGCAGGACCGCTGGTACCAGTGGCGGGCCAACCGGCTGTGGCACCGCGGCTGGAAGGACCACGAGCTGCGCTGGCGCGCCCCGCTGGCCCGTACGATCAAGGAAGTCACCGCGCTGGTAAGGGCGTTGAAGGCGCACGAGGAGGACGAGCGCAAGTCCTTCCGTGACCGCCGCAAGGAGCTCTACCGCGACGACCGCACCGGAGTCTCCTACCTGCTGCCCCCGCAGGGCACCCTCGGCGCCTTCTACGACGACGTCTTCGACCGGCTCCGGCAGAACGAGGGGCTCCCCGAGAACCAGGACGCCGCGGGCCTGCTCGACAAGCTGGTCCAGCCCGCCGACTGGCAGATCGCCCTGGACGCCGTACGACGCTCCCCGCGCGACGCGGTCAAGGAGATCAAGCAGGTCGTCGAGCGGCGGGTCAAGGGCCTCTTCGGCGAGGCCGGCATGCTCAACGACCGCCCGCTGCTGCCCTCGCTGGGCGTGCTGCTCCAGGCGGCGGCCGGGGACGAGGAGGCGGAGGCGTCGGTCGACGGCCGCTGGCTGGAGCAGTTCCGCTCGCAGCTCGCGAGCCTGCTGCCGGTGGGCTTCACGCCGGACGGCAACGGCCCGCTGAAGGTCCTGATCGTCTACCCGCAGAGCGAGACCAACGAGCGTAACTCCCAATTCCTGCAACAGGAGTTGAACCTGCCGCGCGATCTGGGGGGACGGCCGGAGAGCCGGGCGGTGGACACCCAGGCGATCACCGTCGTGCTCTTCCGCAGCGGGATGAGCCTCACCGACGTCTCGGAGGTGCGGCACGTGCTGCGGCTCTGGGCGGAATCCCGGGACTCCGCCGGGACCGACGACTTCCTGCACTGGCGCCAGCGGCTCGGCTACCGCGACGACTGGCTCGCCAGTACGGAGGACGACCGGCAGCGCATCCTGCACCGCATTCTCTGCGCGATGTGGAACGGGCGGGTCCAGGTGCGCGGCCCCGCCGCCTCGCCCGACGCCATCCGGATCCGCCTCCAGGACGGCGACTCCGCGACGATGACGCTGCGGCTCGAAGCGTTCGACGAGTCGGTCTCCAGCTGGTCGGGCCTGCTGCGGGCGTACGAGCAGTGGGCGCTGCTCGACGAGGGGCAGATCATCGAGGAATTCTGCGACCGGCTGATGGCCGCCCAGCCGCACGGTCTCACCACCACTCCCGTCCCTCCCTCCGACCTCTTCCGCATCCTCGTCGAGGAGGTGGCGCCGCGGCAGATCGCGATTCTGGACGAGTTGGCGGGGGAGTACGGGGCGGAGGACGAGGAGTGGATGGTTCCGCTGCGCGGCTTCTGGGAGCGGACCTTCCAGGGGGCGCTCGACCTGGGCTTCCCCGGCGCGCTGCGCCCGACCAAGGCGAGCCTCCGGGCGCTGTTCGAGCGGCACGGGACAGGGCGCGGCGGCGGCTCGGGGCGGGCCGGGCAGGGCAGGGGCGCGGGCCCCGGCCCGTACGCCAACGGCCGCCCTCCGGCGGACGAGTGGTCCGCACCGGACGGTCGGCCCGGACCGGCGGGCCCCCACCGGGCGAACGGCCACCGCCCGGATCCGGAACGCACTCAGGGCGAGGGGCGGCAGGGCGAGCGGTCCCACGGCGAGCGTCGGCAGTCCGGCCACGACTGGGACGACGACCCCTTGTGGCCACCGGACGAGACGGCGTGGCCGGAGGAACCGGACGAGCGGAACGGGGAGTACGAGGCGGGTGGGGAGTACCGGCCGGGCCGGGAGTACCGGGTGGACAGGCCGGACGGAGCAGACGGTTCGGGCCGGACGGACCAGGGGGACCGGCAGGGAAGGCCGAGTGGGCCGGGGAGGCGCCTGGGGTCGCAGAGGCCGACGGGATCGGAGCGGCCGGAGAAGTCCGGTGGGCGGGGCGATCCGGAGTGGCCGGACAGGGCCGGCGAGGCGGACGGTTTTGCCCGCCGCGCCGGACACCACGACGCCGAAGCCGGTGACGGCCGGGGCGACGACGACTGGCACCGGGGCGGCCGGGGCGCGTCGGACGGCCGGGGTGCGTCCGATGGCGGATCCGTGCCCGATGGCCGGTCTGCGTCCGATGGTCGGTCTGCCTCCGATGGTCGGGGTGCGATTGACGGTCGGTCTTCGGCCGGCCGTCGGGGTGTGCCGGGCGGTCGGTTCGAACCTGAGGGCAGGGCTGAGTCCGAGGGCAGGGCTGGGCCTGACAGCAGAGCCGTGCCCGACGGCAGAGCCATGCCCGACGGCTGGATTGCGTCCGACGGCTGGTCGGTGCCGGACGGCCGGTCCGCGTCCGAGGGGCCGCGGGCGTCCGACGGCTGGACCGGGTCCGACGGCCGGGGGGTTTCGGACGGTTGGTCCGGGTCCGACAGTCGGGGTGCGTCCGACGGCTGGTCGTCGTCCGAGGGACGGGGTGGCTTCGAGGGCGAGGGACGGGGTGGCTTTGAGGGCGAGGGGCGGGAGCCCCGTAAGTCCTCCTCCGACGACGGGGCGGAAGGGGAGTCGTGGTGAGCGTGGAGCAGGGGGTGCCGGGGCACGCGGTCCGGATCGATCTGCGAGCCGTCGCCGGTCCGGGTGCCGGTCCGGGCGAAGGCGCCCGTGCCGTGCGCGACGCGCTCGCGCTCGTACGGTCCTCGCAGGCCCGGCGGCGGTTCCTGGTCGTGGACGACGCCGCCCGGCTCGACCGTAACCAACTCCTCTACGAGCAACTGTTCGCGCACGGCCCCGCCCGTATCGTCTGCCTCGCGGTCGGGGCCGCCGCCCCGGCCGACGGGATGCACGGTCCTGCGGTCCGGCCGCTGGCGCGGCCGTTGTCGCTGCGACCGCCGGACGCGGGGGTGCTGTGGGTTCTCGACGCCCTGGCGGGGGAGGCGGCTTCCCCGGGTGCGGGCGGCGACGACGTACTGCGCCCGTTGACCGAGGTGCTGTCCGAGCCGGGTGTCTTCGACGCTGTGCTGCACGCCCTCGGGCAGGTCAGGGACGGCGTCGCCGTACCCTCCGTACGCATCGTCGAACACGACCTGACCGAGGAAGCCCGGCGCCGGGCCTGGCGGCAGGCGCTGGACACGCTGGCGGGCGAGGAGGTTCCGGCGCCCGCGCTCGTCACCACCGCCTCGCCCGCGGACCACTCCGGACACGCCGACGGATACACCGACGACCCGGCGGCCACCGGGTCCGCCGGATCACCCGAGGCCGTGCCCGCCGAGCTCGCCCCGCTGCTCGGCGGCGGCGTGCCCAAGAGCATCCGGGAGCGGGCCTGGCTGGTGCAGGGCGGCGACGCCGAGGCGAAACACCGCCGCTGCGAGCACGCGCTGCGCGAGGTCACGGGGGCGTACGAACAGACCTGGCCCGCCTCCGGACTCTTCGCCTCCGCACGCCGGCAGGCAGACCTGCCGGGCCCCTTGGTGGAACTCGCCGACGCGCTCCACGGCTTCCGCGAAGCCGTCGGCGGCGCCTTCACCGACGGCGACGGCCTGCGCCTCCTCCCCGAACAGCGAAGCCGCCTCAGCAGGCGCGGCATCGAGCTCCCCGAGATCACCGAGGTGTCCCGGGAGAGCGTCGCCCCGGGGCTGCGCGGCTACACCGAGCAGCTGCTCGGCCGGGGGCTCCCGCTGCGTTCGGTCGCGGCCAGGCTCGGGGCGCTCTCCGACCTGTCCGCGCCCGCGGGCAGTGCGGCCCGGCTGACCGAACTCAAGCGGATCTGCCCCGGCGACCACCTGCGGAGGCTCGCCTCGCCCGCCCCCTTCGTGGTCCGGGAACGGCCCAGGCCCTTCGACTTCTCCCTGGCCTTCCTGTTGGCGTTCGTCGCCGGACTGTGGCCGTGGCTCGGCTGGCTGATCGGCCCGCTGGCGGGCGCCGCGATGGCGGTGCCCGCCCTCCTGATGCTGAAGCGCAGGCCCAGCCGCTCGCCGGACGGGCGGCTGGACGGCGGTGGTGACACGGCCTGGCTCGGCCGCCTCGTCGCCGGGGCGGTCGGCGGGGCCGTGGGCGGTCTTGTCGGTCAACTCGCCGGTGTACCACCCTGGTGGGGGGCATCCGCCCTCGTGCTGGCGGTGGCCGTGTCCGTGCTGCTCTCGGTGCGCGACTGGACGCGCTCGGTGGAGGCATGGTGGACGGAGATGCGAGTGGACGAGGCCGCGCAGTGCCTGGCGGGCATCGACGCCCTGATCGCCGAAACGGCCGTGCACGACTGGCTGTTCGCCGAAGCCCGCTATCACTGCTCGGACGGGGCGCGGGCAATCTCCGTCCTGCTGCGGAGAGTTGCGGTGACCGTGGAGACGTACGAGGTGCGACCACCGCCCGCCCCACCGGGAGCCGGGAACGGGCAAGGGCACGGGCACGGGTATGAGTACGAGACCGTGGAGCATGGTGACCCCGCCCCCGCCCCCGACCCTGCCCCTGATCCCTTCACCGTTGCCGAATCCGACTCCGCCTCCACCGCCTGGAGTTGGGACAACTGGAGCGAAGCGATCGAGGCCGAGCCCACCGGTGGGCCGCTCGACGACCCCCTGCCGCCGCCCCGCCCTGCTGCCGCCCCGGCTTCCGAACCACCCCCGCAGGACTGGCAGGTGGAGGCCACGGTGCAGCCGCCGTGGCTGGAACGGGAGACCGGTGACGGCGGCACCGCCCTCGTCCCGACCCTCGTGTCCGACCTGGCGGACGGCATCACCCAGCTCCTCGGCACCTGCTGGGCGACGGTCGAACGCGACCCGGAAGCCGCCGGCCGCCTCCCGCTCCCGCCCAAAGTCGGCGAGCTGCTGGAGCAGGAGCACGCGGCTCTGTGCCGCGACGCCGCCGCCGCGCCACCGCCCTTCGCCCGTACCGACCGGACCTTCGGGAACCGGCCCGGCGTCGCCCTGCTGATCGGCGTCGCCATCGACCGTACGGCCGAGATGCTCGACTCCGAGGGCTTCGCCGGGCGGACGGTGCGGCTGTGCGCCGCGGAGCACCGCCGGATGCTCTCCAAGGACCCGGAAGCGGAGCACCGGGTGTGGTTCGCGCCCGAGGCCGCCCGCCGGAGCGCGGAGGCGGTCGACCCGGACGGCTGGCGAGGCGCGGCCGACGATGTGGTGTGGACACCGGGCGGACGGCGCGCTGGGGTGCTCGGCCTGGTGCCGTTGCGCGCGGGCGGCGTCCGCACGGTGCGGTCCTACGACGGACCGGAACCGGAAGCGGAGGGCGAATACGCATGACGAGGGCACTGCCGGTCGAAGAGCTGGAGTTCTTCCTGCCCGAGGGGGGCTCCGCCCGTTTCGCGGCCGGGTTCGGCGAGGACCGCAGGACACCGGGCCGGGCCGGGACGCTGACCCGTGACGCGAGTCTCGGCGGGGGCTGGCAGGTGGTCCAGCACCGGCTGCCGCTCTCCGCCAGGGGCAACCCGTCGGCGTACGACGCGCTGGAGCGCGAGATCGCCGCCGCGGTCACCGTCGAGCGGAGCTACGGGGGGAAGGAGTACGGCGAGGTCTTCACCCGGCTCGTCGGGTTCAACCTGGAGGTCGCCGAGCCCTTCGTCCTCTACCGGCGGCCGACGGGCGAGCCGCTCGCCGGGCTTGCGGGGTCGCTCGGCATCCAGGCGCAGCGCAACGTCATCGGTCAACTGGTGCTCGCGGTCAGGCTGTTCGGGTCGGCCGGGCTCGTTCACCGGGACCTGACCCCGCACAGCGTCCGCTGGGACGGCGCCCGGGTGCAGCTGACCGAACCGTTCAGCGCGGCCCGCGTCGGCGACCCGCGGGACGCCTTCGGCGCCGGCCCCTGGGCCTCGCCCGAACAGCGCGCGGGCCAGGGCGACGTCGACGAGCGCGACGACGTGTGGTCCGTCGCCCAGCTCTCCTACACCCTGCTCTCCGGCCGGCCGGGCAACGGCGCGGGCCCGCCCGCCGACCTCGCCGACTACCGCCAGCTCGCCGCCCTCGTCGGCAGCGGAGCCTTCGCACCGCGGGTCGCCGAACGTCCCGCCGCGGCCGGGCTGTTGCGACTGCTCGGCGCTCCCGATCCGCTCGCCGCGGCCTCCGTGCACAGCGACCCGCTGCAGCGCGCCCGCGCCGACTTCGACGCCCGTTCGGCGGCGAAGCGGCAGGCCAGGGGGGTCGCCGAGCCCTCGTGCGACGGCACGCCTCCCGCGGGCGGTCCCGACGGGACGGGCGGCCCGGACGGTGCCAACGGGCAGGCGGCCTACGGAGGTTACGAGTACGACGATTCCCGCCCCGGCCGCCCCACCCTCCGCGATCGGTTCAGAGCGTCCCGCAGGCCCGTCGCCCCGCCCGAAGCGGAACCAGAACCGGAGTCCACGTCCCAGCAGCCGCTCACCCCGCGCCCCCCGCTCTGCCCGCACTGCCGGCTCCCCGTCGTCCACGACGAGGGCCGGCTCTTCGCACGCAACGCCAAGAAGGAGTACAAGCCCCTGGACCTCACGGGGGAACGTCGGCCGATGCACCGGACGGAAGCCCTCCGGCACGCCTTCCAGAAGTGCCCGCACGCGCCGGGCGACCGGCCGCACTATCTGCCCGTGCCGTACCTCACCCACGGCGAACCGCTCACCGTCGCCATGGTCGGCAGCTCCGCCGCCGGAAAGACCCATCTGCTGGCCGCGATGCTCGGCGAGATCGAACAGGGCGGCCTCGAACCGTACGGACTGACCTGCCGGCCGCTGAACCCGGACTGGCACCGGGAGTTCCTCCAGGAGAAGGTCCAGCGCCTCCACCAGGGCGAAATGCTCGACGGCACCAACCAGGAGCCCTTCGCGGACTTCGCCGACGGGCTGCTGGTCGCCGGACACGGGACGACCCGCCCGGTGCTCTTCTTCGACCTCGCGGGCGAGGACCTGGCGCAGGACAACGAGGTGACCCGCTTCCTCGGCGAGGTCGGCGCGTTCATCTTCGTACTCGATCCGCTGCGCGCGCTGCGGCTGGACTCCCTGGATCCGGTGCGCGAGCGGGTCGGGATCCAGCAGCGCGACCTGGGCGACGAGGCGTTCACCACCGTCCTCAACCGCATCCCCAGGAACGGGCGTTACGTGGACGCCGCCGCGGCCGTCGCGGTCAACAAGAGCGATCTCGTACGGTTCGACCCGGTCGTGGACCGCTGGCTGAACCGGTCGTCCGCGTCCCGCTTCGACGCGGGCACGGTGCGTGAGGAGAGCAGGGACGCCTACGCGTACGTCCAGCACCACGGCAGCCGGGCCTGGTTGAAGCCGTTCGACGACTGCGGGCGGTGCACGCTGCACTTCGTGGCGGCCACCGGCGGACAGGAGCGGGACGCGGCGTTCCCGCACGGGGTGCGGCCCCGGCGGGTGCTGGCCCCGCTGCTGTCGATCTTTGCCATGTGCGGGCTGCTGCCCGGCGCGGACCGGGAAGAGGTGGGGACCTGATGGGCGGCACGACAGGCAGACGGCAGGGCGCGCAGTACGGGCAGGGCGTGCAGTACGGGCAGGGCGGACAGTACGGGCAGGACGAGGAGTCCGGGCGGTCCGGGCGGTCCGCGGCGGATGTCGACCAGATCGTCTTCCGCTGGGACGCGGCCAACCGGTCCGGCAACACCGGCTTCGGCCCGGTCGCCTGGTCCTGCTCGCGCACCCAGGTGCAGGAACTCTTCCGCAGCAGCGTGGCCCCGCTGCTGCGGGGGAATTTCAGCGCATCCGACGGGCCGGACGCCTCCGGCCTCGTACGGCTGGAACAGCACGGGCAGGGCAACGCCATGCTGCTGCGCCGCACCCCGCACCGCGACCCGGGCGGACGCCCCGGCACCCTCTGCCACGCACTCATCGGCCCCGCGCAGATCCTCGACCCCGACACCTGCATCGGGCTGGACAGCTGGGCCTGGGCGGACGACTTCGCCGCCGACGTGGACTGGGGAGAGGTACGGGGAGACCTGCCCCGGGTCCCCGGCCACGCGCTCCGCGACTCCGCACTGCGGGGCTACGCCGCACTGGTCGACGAGGTCGACGGGAGCGGACCCGAAGCGGCCAGACCCCTGGTCGCGGCGGCGGCGGAACTGATCCGGCACCCCAAACGCGTGCAGATGCTGCTCGACCGGGAGGGCGGGCGCAGCGCCTGCCGCACGCTGATGGGCCTGTACGGGATCTTCAGCGGCATCGTCCCGGACCGCTGGACCTATGCGACCCGGGACACCGCCGAGTCCACGCTGATCCGGTTCGCCTTCGTACGCCGCTGGCCGGGCTCGGCGGCGCAGGACACCCAGCGCACCCGGGTGGACCCGGACGAAGGGCGCGGCGACCGCGCGGAGGAACTCGCTGCCCACCTGGTCGGCCACTATCTGGCCCGGGTCGGTCGGCAGTCCCGGATGTTCGAGGTCGCGGACGCACTGGGGCACGCCGCCGAGAAGTACCGCTCCGCACCCGTGGACGCCGACCACATGCACCGCACGGCCGAACGCGCGCTGCGTGAACTGGAGCGCCAGCAGGACCAGGCCCAACAGGAGTTCGAGCGCCAGCAGGACATCAAGCTCCGCCAGGAACGGGCACTCCACCAGGAACAGGCCCGCGAGCGCGAACGCGAGCAACAGCAGACCCGCGCCCAGGAGCGCAGGCTCGCCCACGACCGCGAGCAGGAACTCGCACTCGAACGCGAACGCAACCTCCGCCGCGAGCGTCCCGCTCAGCCCCGGCCCGCACCCTCGTACCCGGAGGCCCCGTACCCCCCGACCGCCCCGCCCCCCGCAGCCCCGCGCTCGGCCTCGCCGCCCCCTGCCGCCCCGCCGCCCGTTGCCCCGCCTCAGACCGTCCCGCCTCAGGCCACCTCGCATCAGGTCGCCCCACATCAGGTCGCCCCGCCCCCGGCCGCCGCGTATCTCGCCGCCGACTGGGCCGCGCCCTCGGGGGCCCGGCGGGGGCGGCCGGTGTGGCGTCGCAAGCCGTCGCTGACGTACGACGATCTCCTCGACCGGCTCGGCCCGCTCGACGAGCGGTCCGCCGACGAGGCGCAGCGGCAGGTGGTGGCCGACCTGCCGGAGGTCGCGGACGCGGACCTGGTCAGGGCGGTGCGCGAGGGCTTCAGCTACCCGGCCACGACACTCCTCGTCACGGAGGCCGCCGAGCGCTGGCCGCACTGGAAGGAGGCCACCCGCCTCCAATGGTGCGAGGCCGTGCTGGACGTACAGCTGTTCCTGCCGAGCTGGGCCGGACCCGCCGGCACGTACCCCGGTCAGGAGACCCGGGCAGCCAACGCGGCTGCCCTCTACCGGTGGGCGGTCCAGCCGCTGGCGGGCGAGGACGGGCCGAGCGCGCGGCTGGCGGAGCTGCTGCCCGCGCTGCGCACCGGCCCCGACCCCGCCGCCAGGGCCGCCGTACGGCAGATCCTGGAGGAGGGCGAACTGCCCGGCCTGCGCGAGGAGGTGTGGCGGGCGCTGCTCACCAGGGGACGCGAGCCACGCGGCAGCCGGTCCGCAGGCCCGGATCGACCACCCCCGGAGGGCGCCCCGCACACGGTGGCGGCGCGGCCCTCCGCACCTGAGCGACCCTCCGTGCCCGAGCGATCTGCCGCGCCCCAGCGACCTTCCGTGCCCGAGCGATCTGCCACGCCCCAGCGCCCCTCCGCGCCCCAGCGACCCTCCGTGCCCGAAGGCCCCTCCGCGTCCCGGCACCCCTCCGTGCCCGAACGGCCCGAGCACGGCACGGACGCAGCAGCACCGGCCGCACGCCCCGCCGCCCCGCACGAGGACGGCTACGACCGCCGGATCCGGTACGTCCTCTTCCTTGTCGTCGCGCTCGTCGTGCTGTTCCTCGCCCTCCTGGTCGTCGTCGTGGTGGCCCTCTGATCCCGGCCATCAGCAGGGCGTGGGAAGCCGGTCTCGGCCAGGATGGGAGCCATGGGATTCCACGTCGACTCCGAGACCGGGCGGCTGCGCCGCGTCATCCTCCACCGTCCCGATCTGGAACTGAAGCGGCTCACGCCCACCAACAAGGACGCACTCCTCTTCGACGACGTGCTGTGGGTGCGCCGGGCACGCCAGGAGCACGACGGGTTCGCGGACGTACTGCGCGACCGGGGTGTGGAGGTGCACCTCTTCGGCGACCTGCTGACCGAGGCACTGGACCTTCCGGACGCCAGACGCCTCGTACTGGACCGGGTCTTCGACGAGAAGGAGTACGGGCCGCTCGCCACCGACCACCTGCGCGCCGCCTTCGACGAACTGCCCGCCGCCGAGCTGTGCGAGGCGCTGGTCGGCGGAATGACCAAGCGGGAGTACCTGGAGCGCCACCCCGAGCCGACCTCGGTCCGCTTCCACGTCATGGACCTGGACGACTTCCTGCTCGGTCCGCTGCCCAACCACCTCTTCACCAGGGACACCTCGGCCTGGATCTACGACGGGGTCTCCATCAACGCGATGCGCTGGCCGGCCCGACAGCGCGAGACCGTGCACTTCGAGGCGATCTACAAGCACCACCCGCTGTTCACGGGACCGGAGGCGGGCGGCTTCCACACCTGGTCGCAGGGGCAGAGCGACTACCCCTCGACCATCGAGGGCGGCGACGTCCTGGTCATCGGCAACGGCGCCGTGCTGATCGGCATGAGCGAGCGCACCACCCCGCAGGCAGTGGAAATGCTGGCCAAGGGTCTCTTCGCGGCGGGCTCCGCGCAGACCATCGTGGCGCTCGACATGCCCAAGCGGCGAGCCTTCATGCACCTCGACACGGTGATGACGATGGTCGACGGCGACACCTTCACCCAGTACGCGGGCCTCGGCATGCTCCGCTCGTACACGATCGAACCGGGCGTCGGCGGCAACGAACTCAAGGTCACCGACCATCCGCCCGAGCACATGCACCGGGCGATCGCCGCCGCGCTCGGCCTCGACTCCGTACGCGTACTGACCGCCACCCAGGATGTGCATGCGGCGGAGCGGGAGCAGTGGGACGACGGCTGCAATGTCCTCGCCGTCGAGCCGGGGGTGGTCGTGGCATACGAGAGAAATGTGACGACCAACACCCACCTGCGCAAACAGGGCATCGAAGTGATCGAGATCAGAGGCAGCGAACTGGGCAGGGGCCGGGGCGGGCCCCGCTGCATGAGCTGTCCAATCGAACGTGAAGCCGTATAGTGATGCGCTCCCACGTATACAGTTTCATTGTTCGCGCAGTCACCCACTCGCATCCGGAGCGTCCCCATGGCGTCATATCTCGAAGGCCGGCACTCTCTGAAGGGCCGTCACTTCCTCAAGGAGAGCGACTTCTCCGCAGCTGAGTTCCGCGGTCTGATCGATCTGGCCGCCGAGCTCAAAGCCGCGAAGAAGGCCGGTTCCGAGGTGCAGCGGCTGCGCGGCAGGAACATCGCGCTGATCTTCGAGAAGACGTCGACCCGCACGCGCTGCGCCTTCGAGGTCGCGGCTGCCGACCAGGGCGCCTCGACCACCTACCTCGATCCGGCCGGTTCGCAGATCGGGCACAAGGAGTCGCCGAGGGACACCGGGCGGGTGCTGGGGCGGATGTTCGACGGCATCGAGTACCGGGGCGACGCCCAGTCCACGGTCGAGGAGCTCGCCGCGTACGCCGGGGTCCCGGTCTTCAACGGGCTCACCGACGACTGGCACCCCACCCAGATGCTGGCCGACGTGCTCACCATGACCGAGCACAGCGACAAGCCCCTGGAGCGGATCGCCTTCGCCTACCTCGGTGACGCGCGCTTCAACATGGGCAACTCCTACCTGGTGACCGGGGCGCTGCTCGGGATGGACGTGCGGATCGTCGCTCCCCGGGCCTACTGGCCCGCCGAGGAGATCGTCGCGCAGGCGCGCAAGCTCGCAGGGGAGAGCGGCGCCCGGATCACGCTCACCGAGGAGGTCGAGGAGGGCGTGCGCGGCGCCGACTTCGTCGCCACCGACGTGTGGGTGTCGATGGGCGAGCCCAAGGCGGTCTGGGCCGAGCGCATCGAGGCGCTCGGCCCGTACGCGGTGACC
>NZ_JBSGZD010000065.1:0-33501 GCF_053610825.1 Streptomyces sp. NPDC054863
GCGGGGGGGGGGGGGGGGCGCGCTGGGGGGGGGGGCGGGGTGCGGTCGGCGATGGGGCTGCCCCCGGTGGGGGGCGGGGGGGCGGGGGTGGGTGCCGAGGCACGCCCCCGCCCGCGCCCGTACTCCCGTACTCCTCAGGCTCCGCCGAGCCTGCGCAGCGGGGTGCCGTCGAGGAATCCGCGGATGTTCTCGACCGCCTGCCCGTAGTACGTCGCGTAGTTGGCGCGGGACACGTAGCCGAGGTGCGGGGTCGCGAGGAGGCGCGGGGCGGAGCGCATCGGGTGGTCGGCGGGGAGGGGCTCGGTGTCGAAGACGTCGACGGCGGCTCCGGCGATGCTGCCCGCGTGCAGCGCGGCGAGGAGTGCGTCCTGGTCGACGATCGCGGCGCGGGAGGTGTTCACCAGGTGGGCGGTGGGCCGCATCAGGGCGAGTTCGGGTGCGCCGATCAGGCCGCGCGTACGGTCGGACAGGGCCAGGTGGACGGAGACGAAGTCGCTGGTGGCGAGGGTTTCCTCCAGGGAGGCGGCGAGGGTGACGCCGACCTCGTCGGCGCGTTCCTTCGTGAGGTTCTGGCTCCAGGCGCTCACGTCCATGCCGAAGGCGAGGCCTACCGCCGCGACCCGGCTGCCGATCTTGCCGAGGCCGAGCAGTCCGAGCCGGCGGCCGTGCAGGTCGGCGCCGACGGTGGACTGCCAGGGTCCGCCCGTACGCAGGGAGTTGGCCTCGGCGACCAGGCCCCGGGCGAGGCCGAGGAGCAGTGCCCAGGTGAGTTCGACGGGCGGGGTGGAGGAGCTGGTGGTGCCGCAGACGGTGACTCCGTACTGTGCGGCGGCGGTGTGGTCGATGACCGAGTTGCGCATCCCGGAGGCGATCAGGAGCCGCAGCCGGGGCAGCCTGGCGAGCAGGGTGGCGGGGAAGGGGACGCGCTCGCGGAGGGTGACGACGAGGTCGAAGTCGGCGAGGGCGGCGGCGAGTTCGTCCTCGGTGGCGAAGTGCTCCGGGAAGGGGACCACTTCGACCTCGTCGGCGACGGGGGTCCAGTCGGCGGAAGTGGTCGCGGCGGACTGGAAGTCGTCGAGCACGGCGCAGCGGAGCTTCATCTCGCGGTTCTCTCCCTGGTTCGCGAAGGGTGCGGCAGCATCGCCCTCACCCTAGGCCGGGGCTTCCGGGAGGCCGCAGGCACTCTGGAAACGGGGTCCCGGAGGCCCCGCCCGGCCCCCGCCCCTCCCGGCATGTGCCACCCTCGGCTCTTCGCCGACCGAGGGGGCACACGCGCATGCTGCTGACACTGACAGGCGGTTCGGGGGCGGGGAAGACCACCCTCGCCGCCACGCTGGCGGGCGGGACCCCCGTGTCCCCCGTACGAGTCCTGCACAGCGACGACTACTACTTCGCCTCCCCGGAGCACGGGGTGTGGGCGCCCGACGAGTCGGGCACGATGCGGCTCGACGTCGGTGATCCCCGGTCGGTGGACCTGGGCCGGCTCGGCCGGGACACCGCGGCCGCGCTGGCCGCGTCGGCGGTCGTCATCGTCGAGGGGCTGTTCGCGCGCGGGGTCGCGCCCGGGGGCCCGTACCCGCGCTTCGACGTGTTCGTCGACCTGCCGGCCGACCTCCGGCTGGCCCGGAAGATCCATCGCAAGTGCCTGCGCGACGGATTCCCCCTCGACGTGCTGCTGAGGAACTACCTGCTGCACCGGCGCGACGCCCACGAGCGGCACGTCGAACCGGTGCGGCAGCACTGCGACCTGGTCGTCGACGGCGGTACGGAGCCGGAAGCGCTGGCCGGACGGGTGTGGGCGGCGGTCTCCGGGAGGGCGGTCGCGGCCGGTTCCTGACGCACCGGCTCAGCGGCGGGCACGGGGACGTCACTGATCGGCGGGCTCAGGTGCCTCGCTCGGCGGCGGGTACGAGCGCAGGTGCCTCGCTCAGCGGCGGGCGCGGGCCCTGGCGCTTCGTACGAGGTCGGCTGCCGCGTCCGGCCACTCGGCGTGTTCGAAGGCAAAGCCTTCGTCGAGCAGTCGGCCGGGGACGACCCGGCGGCTCTTGAGGAGCAGCTCGGTGTCCGTGCGGAGCACGAGGGCGCCGAGCCCGGCCATCCACTTGGTGGCGGGCAGCCCGACCGGGACGCCTGTCGCGGTCCGCAGTTCCCGCATGAACGCGCGGTGTGGCAGCGGGCCGGGGGCGGCCAGGTTCACCGGGCCCTCCATGTCGTCGCGGGCGATCAGGAACTCCACCGCGCGGACGAAGTCCTCGCCGTGGATCCAGGAGAGGTACTGGGCGCCGCCCGCGACCGGTCCGCCGAGGCCGAGCCTGACCATCCGCAGCAGGACGTCGAAGACGCCGCCCCGGTCCGGGCTCATCACCATGGCGGCGCGCAGGGCGACCTTGCGGGTGTGCGGGGTGGCGGCGTCCTGCTGGGCGCGCTCCCAGTTCTTGGCGATCCGGACGCTGTACTCCCAGTAGTCCGGAACATCTGGTTCCGAACCGCCGAAGACTCCGGTGGCCTCGTCGTGGGGTGCGTCGTAGCGGTGTGCGTAGATCGTGGCGGTGCTCATCTGGAGCCAGAGGGCCGGGGGCTTCGCGGCGGCGGCGATCGCTGCGCCGACGGCCTCGGCGGAGTGGACCCGGGAGTCCATCATGGCGCGCAGGTTGGCGTCGGTGTAGCGGCAGCTCACGCTGCGCCCTGCGAGGTTGACCACGACGTCACTGCCGTCGATCTCGGCGGTCCAGGGGCCCGGTGTCCGTGCGTCCCAGGCAACCTGGCGTGCGCGCACCGGGTTGCGGGTCAGCACGACGACGTCGTGTCCGGCGGCGGTCATCGCCCGGTCCAGGAGAGCGCCGACCTGCCCGGTGCCACCTGCCAGCACAATCTTCATCGGGGTTCCCCTCGCACGACGCTCGCTCGGTCCAAGCTCGGTCCTCGCTCGGACCTCGCTCTGTGGGAACGAGCCTAGGCCCGCCCCCACCAGCGGTTTCGCCCGGGCTCCCGAGAGACACCTGCCGAACCTGCCCGGGGGTGCCCGCCGGGCAGGAACCACGGTGGCGCCTCATGGGGATCGACATCGATGGAGCGATGGAGAGTGGCGAGGGCGACGGGGTGTGGGAGGTCGAGATCGACCTGCTCGATTTCGAGCTGGGGCGTGCTCGGGAGCCCTGGGACGTTCTCTTCGGGTACTCGAACAACAGCGACGTGAAGCATCCGCTCTTCAGTGCGCGCGGACTCCCCCATGACGCGTCGGAGTCCGTGCGGGAAACCGGCAACGAGGACTACCAACGCAACCACACGTACGTCACCTGGGCCGAGGTCGCCGCCGCCGGCCGGGACGCGCCGATCTCCGACGGGCCCGCCTGGAACTGGGTGGGTGAGTGGCGGCGGACACGACCGGCCGGCTCGTCCTGCACGACGTGTGCCGGGCATCCCCCGTCGCCTACCAGGGGGAAGGGGCGTTCGAGGGGCACGGGACGCTCGCGCCACGGGAATGGCCGCCGGGGGCACAGGTCCTTCACGGTGATTCCGTCTACCGGCCTGTGGTGCTCACCCCGCGGACGGTGATGCCGGAGGCGGCCGGTGGGGCCGGGTCTGGGACGCGATGCGTGCACCGGCGGTCCGGTACGGGGCGGAGAACGTGCGCCTGGTGTGCTGGTTCGGCTGAGCCGACGCGGCTTCAGGTGACACGGGGTCAGGTCCCCGGGGGCTGTTCCCGCGGTAAATGGCGTCAAGGCCCTGGGCCGGTGCTCGCGCGTGACGTTCCGTGGCTAGCATGGCCCCGGTCGGGGTAGCGGAAGGTGAGACTCAACTTCCGCGCCTCAACCAACCTTTCGTCCGGCGCGGGACGGGTTCCAGCCCTTTCCCGACACCGCACACTCGCCTGAGGATCCGCGCTATGACATCGTCTGCCACCCGCCGTCCGCGCCCCAGCCCCCAAGGAGCGCAGCGGCGCCCGCCCTGGGTGGCGCCTGTGGTGAGCCTGGCCGTCGTCGCGGGGGCCGGGGGCGGCGCGGTCGCCGCGGCTCCCGGGGCCGCCCGGCCGTGGGTGCTGGGGACGGCCGCCGTCGCCGGAATAGCCGTACTGGTGGCCGTCGTCGCGGCCGGCCTGCTGACCCGCAGGCACGCGCGCGCCGCCGAACGGGCCCGGGGCGAGAGCGAACTCCTGCGGCAGGAGGCCACCCGGCGTGCGGGCGACACGGCGCACCTGCTCAACGTGTCACTGCCCGAGATCGCCAAGCGGCTGCACGACGGCGCTGGGGTGGACGGCGCGCTGCGCAGCGTGCAGCGGCCTTCGGAGCCTCAGTTGGCGCAACTGCTGCACGCCGTGACCGCCCGCCTGGGGGACCTCCAGGCGCGGTCGGCCGCCGCGGAAGCGGAGCGGGTACGGGCCGAGCGCACGGTGGGGGACGTCGAGCAGCTCGTCTCCGGTGTGCTGCCGGACGCGGTCGGCCGACTGCGTGCCGGTGCTTCGGCGGACACCGTACTGGCCGGTCTGGCACTGCCCGCCGACCCCCGGCTGCAAGCTCTGCTGGAGCGGACGGTACGGGACTTCGCGGAGAGCGAGCGCCGCGCGGTCGCCGCACGCGCGGCCAGCGCCACGGGTCTGGGCCGGGTGCAGGCCAAGACCCTGCGGATACTCGCGGACCTGCGCGGCATGCAGGACAAGTACGGCGGCGAGGTGTTCGGCGATCTGCTCCAACTCGACCACACCACCTCGCAGTTGGGTCTCCTGACGGACCGTCTGGCACTTCTGATGGGCGGCCGGTCCAGCCGTGCGTGGAACAAGCCGATCGTGATGGAGTCCATCCTGCGCGGCGCCGTGGGCCGGATCAGCGACTACCGGCGGGTGCGGCTGCACTCCACGTCCGGCGCGGCGATCGCCGGTTTCGCCGCCGAGGGCGTGATGCACCTGCTGGCCGAGCTGATGGACAACGCGACGAACTTCTCGCCGCCCGTCAACGAGGTTCACGTGTACGTGGAGGAGAGCACCTCGGGGCTCGTGGTGACCGTCGAGGACAGCGGTCTGTGCATGGCCCCCGCCGCGATGCGCCGTGCGGTGGCGTCGGTGTCCGGGCAGTCGACGGACCTGGCTTCCTTGCAGGGGACGAGGCTCGGACTGGCCGTGGTGGGCGTGCTGGCGGCCAAGTACGGGATCTCGGTGAACTACCGGCCGTCCTCGCGCGGCGGCACCGGCGTCGTCGTACTGCTGCCGCCGCAGCTGCTGGCCCAGCAACGGAACGCGGGGACGGTGGCGCCCGAGCCGCGGGTCGCTCCGGCGGACGCGGCCCCGGCCGCGTCTGCGGTACCGGCCGCCTCCGCCCCACCTGCCTCACACGCCGTACCGGCCGCACATACCGCCTCCGCCGCACCTGCCACGTCCGCCGACGGACCGCGGGTCCCGGAGGCGCGGGCCACGGAGGGGTACACCGCCGGTTTCCCCACTCCCGCCGGCCACCCCTCAGTCGCTCCCGCTCCCGGAGTCACCGACGGCGCCCCCACCCCCGCTGCCAGTGGTGTCTCCACCCCCAACGGTCTTCCGGTACGCCCCCGTGGCCGCACCATGGAGGCCGCCGACCAGAAACGGTTCGCCTCCGGGGACGCCCCCGCGCCGGAACCGTCCGAGCCATCGGCCGGACCATCGGCCGGGCCCGCAGCCGGGCCTACCGCCGGGCCGAGCGGACCCGCGCCGTCCCCCAGGAGCCCCGACCGCCCCGACGCCGGAGCCCGCTTCGGTGCCTTCCACCGGTCCCAGCAGCGGCGCCCGGACCGCACCGACCCCGGCGACACCGGCAACCCGGCCGTCTGACCCCTCCGTCCGACCCCCTTCCGCCCGACCCCTCGCGTACTCCCCCGTGCGCACCCTTCCCCCGCAACTCTTTGATCCCCCGATTGGAGGCACGGGCCACCACCGCTGCGGCAACCGCCGCACCGGACGGCCCCTGACCACCGTGCAGACCACTGACAACAGCCTCACCTGGCTCCTGGACAACCTCCTGGAGCGCACCCCCGGCTCCCGGCACGCCCTCGTGCTCTCCCGCGACGGACTGAAGCTCTGCCGCAGCAGCCACCTCACTCTGGACCAGGCGGACCAGCTCTCGGCCATCGCCTCCGGCATGCAGTCTCTCGCGCACGGTGCGTCGGTCGAGTTCGGCGACGGCAGCGGTGGCGTGATGCACCTGATGACGGAGTTCCCCGGCGGGCTGCTGCTCATCGTCGAGGCGGGGCAGGGCGCCCACCTCGCGGTGGTGGCGGCGGCCGGCGCGGACCCCGGCATGATCGGGCACCACATGAGCGAACTGGTCGAGCAGATCGGCGAGCACCTGCGGGCCGACCCGCGCTCACCGTCCCCTGACGGCAGCCTGTCATGACCCGCCGGCCCGTCGACACGGGCTCCCCGGACCGCCTCTACACCGTGACGGGCGGCCGTTCGGAGGCCGACAGCTCGGTCTTCGACCTGGTCACCCTCGTGGTCAGCGAGCGCGAGCCGGCGCCCGGCATGCCGTCGGAGCACGTCCGCATCCTCGAACTCTGCCGCCACCCCGCCGCCGTCGTCGAGATCGCCGCCCACTTAGGGCTGCCGATCACCGTCGTACGCATCCTGCTGGAGGATCTCCTGTCCGCCGGGTCGATCACCGCCCGCCGCCCCCGTGCGGCTGCCACTGTTGCCCAACTTCCCGAGTCCCAGCTGTTGTTGGGGGTGCTCGATGGACTCCGCCGCCTTTGAGTACACCGCCTCCGACGAGGCCGGGGGGCCGCCCGGGCGTACCCCGCTCGGCGACGCGGCCGACACCGGCCTGAAGATCGTCGTCGTCGGTGGGTTCGGCGTCGGCAAGACCACCCTGGTCAAGGCGGTCAGCGAGATCCGGCCGCTGAACACCGAGGAGCACATGACGCAGGCGGGGGTCGGCGTCGACGACCTCTCGCGCAACGCGGACAAGACCACCACCACGGTCGCCTTCGACTTCGGCCGGATCACCCTCAACGAGCAGATGGTGCTGTACCTGTTCGGGGCGCCGGGGCAGGAGCGGTTCTGGTTCCTGTGGGACCGGCTGTTCTCCGGAACGCTGGGGGCGGTCGTGCTGGTGGACACCCGGCGGATGGCGGACTCCTGGTACGCCATCGACCGCCTCGAACACCACCGGACGCCGTTCATCGTGGCGGTGAACCGGTTCGACGACGGTGCGCACTTCTCCCTCGACGAGATAAGGCAGGCGCTCGCCCTGAACGAGAACGTGCCGATGATCTCCTGCGACGCGCGGGTGCGGTCCTCGGGCAAGGCCGTGCTGACCACCCTCGTCGACCATCTCTACCGCCTCGCCCTGGCACGGGAGCTGACCTGATGAGCACCACCGAACACCCCTCCCCCGTCGGCACGGACGGCTGCCCCGCGCACGCCCCGGGCGTACGGCTGGGCGGGCTTGAGTACCAGCAGACCCCGGCCGAGATGTACCGGGGGCTGCGCCGGGAGCACGGGGCGGTGGCTCCGGTGCTCCTGGACGGGGACGTACCGGCCTGGCTGGTCCTCGGGTATCCGGAGGTCAGCTACGTCACCAGCCACGACGAGCTGTTCGCCCGGGACTCCCGGCGGTGGAACCAGTGGGGGAACATCCCGGCGGACTGGCCGCTGCTGCCCTTCGTCGGCTATCAGCCCTCGGTGCTGTTCACCGAGGGCGCCGAGCACGAGCGGCGGGCCGGGGTGATCAGTGAGGCGCTGGAGGCGGTGGACCAGTTCGAGCTGGGGCACGAGTGCCGGCGGCTCGCGGACGAGCTGATCGACGGGTTCGAGGGCAGCGGGCAGGCCGAGCTGATGTCGGCGTACGCGCACGCGCTGCCGATGCGGGCGGCCGTCCAGATGTGCGGGATGCCGGCCGGCGGGGCCGACACGGAGGATCTCGTACACGATCTGCGGGTGTCCCTGGACGCGGCGGAGGGCGACGATCCGGTGGCCGCGTACGTACGGGTGCAGGAGCGCATCCAGCAGCTGGTGAAGGACAAGCGGGCCACTCCGGGCCCCGATGTGACGTCGCGGATGCTGCACCATCCGGCGGGTCTCGCGGACGAGGAGATCGTGCAGGACCTGATCTCGGTGATCGCGGCGGCGCAGCAGCCGACCGCGAACTGGATCTGCAACACGCTGCGGCTGCTGCTCACCGACGACCGGTTCGCACTGAACGTGTCGGGCGGACGTCTGAGCGTGGGCGAGGCGCTGACGGAGATCCTGTGGCGGGACACTCCGACGCAGAATTTCATCGGCCGGTGGGCGGTGCGCGACACCCAGCTCGGCGGGCGGCGGATCCGGGCGGGCGACTGTCTGGTGCTCGGCCTCGCCGCCGCGAACACCGACCCGCAGATCTGGCCGCAGGGGCATGTGGGTGCCGAGGGCAATGCGGCGCACCTGTCGTTCAGCAACGGCGAGCACCGGTGTCCCTATCCGGCACCGCAGTTGGCGGACGTGATGGCGCGCACCGCGATCGAGACGCTGCTGGAACGGTTGCCCGACGTGATGCTGTCGGTGCCGGCCGATTCGCTGACCTGGCGTCCTTCGATCTGGATGCGCGGACTGACGGCGCTGCCGGTGTCGTTCACACCGGTGGCCAGGTAGGTCGGACCGTACGCGGCCGGGGGTGTGCGCGGCCGCCGGCTTCTGCCGTACGGGCGTGAAGTTTTACCGTACGGGCGTGAAGACGACCGGCACCGAGTCCGGGCCGCGGGTGAACACGCCCTGCTCCCCGACGGTAGCGCCGTCCTTGAGGCGCACGTCGGGCATCGCGTCCAGGAGCTGGCCGACACCGATCTGGACCTCCGCGCGGGCCAGCAGCGCGCCGACGCAGAAGTGCCTGCCGAGCGCGAACGCCAGGTGGTCGGCGGCGGCGGAGAACGCGTTGGTGGCGGTGAGGTCGTCCCGGAAGATGTTGAAGGTGTCGGGGTCGGCGTACCGCTGCTCGTCGCGGTTGGCGGAGCCGATCAGGCAGGTGACGGTGGCTCCGGCCGGGATGGTGCCGCCGCTGACCGTCACGTCGACCGCCGTCTGACGCATGATCATGTGGACCGGCGGGGTGTACCGGAGGGTCTCGGCGAAGGCCCGGTCGATGAGGGTGCGGTCCTTCTGCACGGCCGCCAGTTGCTCGGGGTGGGCGAGGAGGTTGGCGAAGAGGGCGGCTATCGCCTTGTCGGTGGTCTCGCCGCCCGCCGCGAGGAGCAGACTGCAGAACGCCTTGATGTCCTCGTCGCTCATCCGCACGCCGTCGACCTCGGCCGCGCAGAGCGAGGACAGCAGGTCGTCGCCGGGGTTGTTCCGGCGTTCCTGGATGACCGGGAGCATGTACGCGGCGAACTCGACGCGGGTGCGCTCGCCGGCCGCGGCGACCTCGGGGTCGCCCGCCAGGTTGCCGAGGAAGGCGATGACGGTGGTGTACCAGCCGTGGAACTTGGCGTGGTCGCCCTTGTCGAGGCCCAGCATGTCGGCGATGACGTTCACCGGGAAGCGGGTCGCGAAGGCGTCCACCAGGTCGACCTCGCCCGTTCCCCGGAAGGTGTCGATCAGTTCACGCGCGTTGCGTTCGATGACCGGGACAAAAGTCTCCTGGAGCTCCTTGCCGCGGAAGGCGGGGGCGACCAGGGCGCGGCGCACCGAGTGCTCACGGCCGCTGAGCTGGAGGATCGTCTTTCCGTGCACGGGCTCGATCTGCCAGTCGTAGTTGTCGGTGGTGAACTCGGACGCCTTGTCCTTGAAGACGCGCTCGACGTCCTCGTAGCGGGAGATGATCCAGCTCTGGGTGGCTTCGTGCCAGATCAGCGGCGCCTTCTCGCGCATCGCCCGGTAGGCGGGGTACGGGTCGGCGGCGAACTCGGGCGAGAGGATGTCGGGGACCTCGTCGACAGCGGACATGGTGACGCTCCTTCGGCAACTGGGGCAGCGGGGCGGTTCGGCTCTCCACAACGGGCGATCAAGCCAAGGTTATTGATCATCCAACAAACCCGGAACCCCTCATTCATCAGCCCCTTGACCCGCTCTTCACTCTTTCCCCTTCCTTTTTCCTGATCGCTCTTGCAACATTCCGTTTGATTCTGTACCCCCACCAGCAGAGGTCGTCCACCCATGCCTGAAGAGCCCTCCTCCCCCGCGGTCAACCGCCGCCGTTTCCTTCAGATAGCAGGTGCCACCGCCGGATTCGCCGCCCTGTCGGGGTCCATCGCCCGGGCCGCCGCGATCCCCGCCGCCCGGCGGACCGGCAGCATGAAGGACATCGAGCACATCGTCGTGCTGATGCAGGAGAACCGGTCGTTCGACCACTACTTCGGTGCGATGAAGGGGGTACGGGGCTTCGGTGACCCGCGGCCAGTGGTGCCGCACGGGCTCAAGTCGGTGTTCCACCAGCCGGACGGCGGCAAGGAGGTGCTGCCGTACCACCCGGACGCGGACGACCTCGGCATGCAGTTCATCGCGGGCCTCAACCACGACTGGGCGGGCGGCCACCGGGCCTTCAACAACGGGTCGTACGACAAGTGGATCCCCGCGAAGTCGGCCGGCACGATGGCCCATCTGACGCGCAACGACATCCCGTTCCACTACGCGCTCGCCGACGCGTTCACCGTGTGCGACGCCTACCACTGCTCGTTCATCGGGGCCACCGACCCCAACCGCTACTACATGTTCTCGGGCCACACGGGCAACGACGGCAAGGGCGGCGGCCCGGTCCTCGGCAACGAGGAGGCGGGCTACGACTGGACGACCTACCCGGAGCGCCTTGAGGAGGCCGGGGTTTCCTGGAAGGTCTACCAGGACATCGGCGACGGCCTGGACGCAGGCGGCCACTGGGGCTGGATCGACGACGCCTACCGGGGCAACTACGGCGACAATTCGCTGCTGTACTTCAACAACTACCGCAATGCCAAGCCCGGCGACCCGCTCTACGAAAAGGCGCGCACCGGCACCAACGCGAAGAACGGCGACGGCTTCTTCGATCTCCTGACCGCCGACGTGAAGTCGGGGAAGCTGCCGCAGATTTCCTGGATCGCGGCTCCCGAGGCATTCACCGAGCACCCCAACTGGCCGTCGAATTACGGTGCTTGGTACATCTCGAAGATGCTCGACGCGCTCACTTCCAACCCCGAGGTGTGGGCGAAGACCGCGCTGTTCATCACGTACGACGAGAACGACGGCTACTTCGACCACGTCGTGCCGCCGTACCCGCCGGCCTCCGCCGCGCAGGGCAAGTCCACCGTGGACGTCTCCCTGGACAACTTCGGCGGCAACCTGAAGTACGGGGCGGGTGCGTACGGGCTCGGACAGCGGGTGCCGATGCTCGTGGTGTCACCGTGGAGCACCGGCGGCTACGTCTGCTCCGAGACCTTCGACCACACCTCGATCATCCGGTTCATGGAGGCCCGCTTCGGGGTGTCCGAGCCGAACATCTCGCCGTGGCGCCGGGCCGTGTGCGGCGACCTGACCTCGGCGTTCGACTTCCGGCTGCACGACACCGACCCGGCCTCGCTGCCGGACACCGACGGGTACGAGCCGCCGGACAAGGAGCGGCACGACAGCTACGTGCCGAAGCCTCCGGCGGCGGGCGCGCTGCCCAAGCAGGAGCGCGGCTCCCGCCGCTCGCGACCGCTGCGCTACGCACCGTACGTCGACGGGACGCTCACGCCGTCGACGGGGAAGTTCACCCTCGCGATGAGCGGGGGCGCGGCGGCCGGGGCGGGCTTCCAGGTGACGTCGGCGAACCGTACGGACGGGCCGTGGACGTACACCGCCGAGGCGGCCAAGGAGGTCTCCGACACCTGGAACTCCTCGTACTCGAAGGGGAGTTACGACCTGACGGTGTACGGACCGAACGGCTTCCTGCGCACCTTCAGGGGGACCGCGGCCACGGCGGGCCCCGAGGTGAAGGTGCGCCACTCCACCGGCAACGGCGGACAGCTCGTCCTCACCGCGACCAACGCGGGCACGGCCGCATGCCGTCTCACCGTCGTCAACGGCTATGGAAACACCCGGACTTCGTTCACCGTGCCCGCCGGCGGGAAGGTCGAGCGGACCGTGGACGTACGGGGCGGGAAGCGCTGGTACGACCTGACGGTGACGTCGGGCACGGACAGCGCCTTCCTGCGGCGGTTCGCCGGTCACGTGGAGACCGGCACAGCGGGCGTGAGCGACCCGGCGATCGCGACCGCGTAGCCGCTAACTTCCCTCCGAGGAGCCGTAGTTGTACGGAGTCGTGATGCTGAGCTGGGCGAAGCCGAGGCGCTGGAGGATCGGCCGGCTGGTGTCCAGCACGGCGTCCGTCTGGAGGTAGGGGTAGCCGCGCGCGACGGCGGCGCGGGCCCGGTGGGCGATCAGGGCGCGGTAGATGCCCCTGCCGCGCCACTCGGGCGCCGTGCCGCCGCCCCACAGGCTGGCGAACCGGGTGCCGGGCGGGAATTCGGCGCGGGCCGCGCTCACGGGTTCACCACCGGCCAGGGCGACGACCGCCAGGACCGATTCCGGGGCCTGAGCCAGCTGCGCCAGCGTCCGTCGGCCGATCTTCTTCGAGTCCTCACCGAAGGCCACTTCATGGGCCCTGACCATCAGGTCGACGCCGGCCTCGTCGGTGACCTCCACGAGCCGGACGCCGTCGGGCAGTTGGGGTTCGGTCGCGAGGTCGGCCGCCTCCGCGACCATCACGGCCTCCGGCCCTTCGGGCACGAAGCCCGCCGCGAGCAGCCGCTGCGGCAGATCCTCGGGGAGGTCGTGGGAGAAGTGCTTCCATTCGAAGGGCAGGCCGAGGGCGCCGTAGTGGCGGATCTGCTCGGCGATCGCCGCGTCGGCGCTCTCCCCGGTGAGTCCCGACCACAGGACGGCGTTCCAGTCGTCCTTGCCGCCGGTCTGCCGGACGACGCCCCCGACGCGCTCAAGGCTGATGCCGGGCCGTTCAGGGCGGGCCTCCCGGCGCATCTCGGTGTCGAAGAGTTCCCGTACCGCTGCTGGATCCATGCGGTCACTGGATCATGCGCCGCACCGCCGCGCCAACGATTATCCGCGCAACGAGGCCTCCGTCCGGCACACCTGGGTATTCATGCGCATGCCATGTATCCGTTACCCGTTGCGCCCCGCCGAGTGGATCTTCACACCTAATGTCGCCGCTGTTACGCCCGGACGCCGGACAAGGGACCCCGTCATGAGATACACCCCGCTCGTCATCGCCGCCGCATCGGCCGCACTCCTCGCACCGGCCGCGCTCGCCGCCCCCGTGCCCGCACCCGGGCCCGGGCCCGCGCCTGCGGCAGCCGCCGGGACGCTCGCGCCGCCGACCCTCGGCAAGCCCGGTGGCCGGTACGAGCGGAGCGTCGCACTCACCTTCCGTGCGGAGCGCGGCGCGGTCGTGCGGTACACGCTGGACGGCACGACGCCGACGCGCAGCAGCCGTGCGTACCTCCCCGGGCGTCCGGTGCGGATCACCCAGGACACCAACGTCACCGCCGTCGCCTTCCGGGGCGCGCGGGCCAGCATCCCGGTGTCCTCCGGCTACCTGATCAAGAACGGCGAGAAGCCCGTCGCCCGCCTCGTCGTCATGTCGGACGTGCACATCGGCAACCACGAGAAGAACGACAAGAAGTACGAGAGTTTCTTCGACACCATCGGCTCGATCTTCCCGAAGCCGGACGCGATCCTCTCCAACGGCGACATGATCAACGACAACGGGGACGGGAAGGGCCCCGACCACAGAATCGTCGCCGACATCTTCCAGCAGAACCTCAAGCGCAAGGGCATGACCGGCACCCGGCTGCTGCTCTCCCACGGCAACCACGACGACTCGCTCGCCCAGATCCGCGCCAATTATCCGCGCGCCTGGTTCCCCGACTCCGGCGGCGGCTACTACGAGTCCGAGATCAACGGGCTGCACCTGCTCACACTCAACACCGAGACCTACAACTCCAGTGCCCAGCAGCAGAGTTGGCTGAAGAAGCGGCTTGCCGCCCTCACCGCGAAGAGCCCGAACACACCCGTCCTGGTGCAGGGCCACCGGCCCGCCCCGAACACCGTGATGGACGGCCAGCAGACCTCCAACCCCCAGCTGACCGAGGACCTCAAGCCCTTCCCGCAGGCCGTCCTCTTCTCCGGCCACTCGCACCTCAACCTCAACGACGACCGGTCCGTCCACCAGCAGGACTTCACCGCCGTCAACGACGGTTCGATGTCGTACGTGGAGATGGAGCACGGGTATCAGGCGATCACCGAAACGGGTCTCGCGGACCGGTTCGAGTCGCCGACCGCGCAGGCGCTGTTCGTCGAGGTCTACCGGGACCGCACCGAGATCGCCCGGGTGAACATGGCCGCCGACAAGCACGACATCTACACCGGCGGCAAGTGGTCGGCCGACTGGCAGCCGCCGTACGCGAGCGCCGGCACGCTGAGCGGCCGGACCTGGACGGTGCGCCTGAAGGGGCGGACGCCGCAGGAGATCAAGGACGGCTTCACCTACACGAGCGCGCACCGCAACAAGGTCGCCCCGGTCTTCACCGGCCGCCGCCCGCTGTCGGCCGTACGGGACGCGAAGGGCAACGCCGTACTGCGCGTCACGCAGGCGCACGACGACCAGATGGTGCACCACTACCGGGTCGAGGTCACGGACCGGGCGACCGGCGCGAAGGCCGTCTCCTCGAAGGTGCACGCCGAGTACTACTACGCACCGCGTCCGAACGCCCTGGACATACCCGTCCCGGCGGCCCCGGCCGGCACCTCGTACCTCGCGAAGGTCGTCGCGGTCGACGCGTACGGCAACGCGTCGAAGGAAGTTTCGCTGAAGTTCCGCCGCTAGCAGGCGGGTTGGGGAGGGAGGAGCGGAACCGTCGAGGAGCCCCCGACTGCCAAGGCCACTGCGGCACAAGGTAGTTATGGGGGCTGATCGACTCCGCTCCACTTCCGAAGGACCTCTGTGAAGACCTCTGCACGGCTGCCCCGATCCCCCTCCGGCTGGACCATGGCGGTCTTCGGCCTGCTCGCCGCGACGCTCGGCGTGGTGGGGCTCGTCGCCCCGGACGCCCAGCTCGCGCTGATGGGGTTCGATCCGGTGCGGAGCGGTGCGCGGGCGGACGGCGACCACACCCTGATGTTCCTGACGGCCTCCTCGATGGCGGCGGTCAACATGGGCGTGTACTACGTGCTGGCCGCGCTCGCCGACTGGCGGGCGTTCTTCCGCTGGACCGTTCCGTTCCGGGTGCTCACCTGCACGGTCTTCACCCTCGCCGTGGTCACGGGGCGCGCCCCGGCCGGATTCCTCGGCGTGGGGATCTGGGAGGGCGTCGGCGCGCTGGCCACCGGAATCGCGCTGCGCGGGGAGGCACGGCGGAGGGCGTCGGCGGCCGGTTCCGGGGCACCCGGCAAGGACACGGCGGCTGCGCCCCGTACGCGCTGAACCGGTCTGCGGGACGGGGTACGGGACCACCGAGGCGAAACGTTCCCTCCCTGTGATGCACGTACCGCCTCACATGGGGAGGAAGCGCGACACCGGGGTGAGAGGGTAGGCGCAGCCGACACCCGCCCCCGCCACGGAAGAACGCACCATGCCGAGTGAGCCCACCGCACCGCCGGCCGACCGGAGCGGTCCGCCGCCCGCTCCCGGCAGGGCGGCCCGCTACCGCACCGCCCTGCGGCGCACCCCCGTCTCGGTGTGGAACGACGACGTGTCCGACTGGGCGGCGGCGCTCACCTACTACGCGATCCTGGCCCTGGTGCCCGCGCTGCTCGTGACCGTCACCCTGATCGGTCTTGCGAACCCGGACGCGACCGATTCGCTGATCCGGGACATCGCGTCGGTGGCTCCCGCCGAGTCGGGCGCGGCATTGCGGGAGGCTCTGGACAAGGCGGTGCACGGCACGTCCGCGGTGTGGATCCTGCTGGTCACAGGGACGGTGAGTTCGCTGTGGTCGGCGTCGAGCTATCTGGCGGTGTTCCGGCGGGCGCTGCACACCATGCACCACGTACGGGATTCCCGTCCCGCACTGCGCAAGGCGCACGTCATCGTCGTGACCGCCGCCTGTCTGCTGCTCCTGCTGCTGACGAGCGCGACGGCGCTGGTGATCACCGGACCGATGGCACGCGGTCTGGCCGACCGGCTGGGGCTGGGGCAGGTGGGCGAGGCGCTGTGGTCGGGGCTGAAGTGGCCGGTGCTCGGCTGTCTGGTGGCCCTGCTGATCATGATCCTGTTCCACACCGGCCCTGCCGTCGCCAAGGGGGTACGGCGCGCGCTGCCCGGCGGGGTGCTCGCGGCGTTCCTGTGGCTGGCGGCATCGGCCGGATTCGCCTTCTACGCGACGAACATAGCCAGCTACAGCAGGCTGTACGGGTCGCTCGCCGGGATCGTCGTGTTCCTCGTCTGGGTGTGGTTCGCGAACCTGTCGCTGCTGGCGGGGGCGCAGTTCAACGTGGAGCTGCGGAAGCTGGAGGGCCGGGGCCCCGGCCAGCTGCACCCGCGGGCGGTGCGCAGGCGGCTGCCGGGCTGACGGATCGGCCGGCGGGCGGATCGGCGGGTGGGCGGATCGGCGGGTGGGCGGATCGGCGGATCGTCCGGCGGGCGGGCCGGTCAGAGGCACCGGTCCGCGTCGATGACGCCGTCCGCCGGGTCTGCGTCCGGCGGCAGCCGCAGTGCCGCGTCCACCGCGGGAGGCAGCGGTGCGAATCCCAGCAGCCCGGCGGTGACCGTCGCGGTGAGCGCGTGCCAGGTCCTGGCCCTGCGCAGCATCGGGTGGTCACCGCCTTCGACGTTCACCACGCAGGTGCGGGCGCCGGCCTGGCGGGCGCGGGCGGCCAGGTCGCGGGTGCCTCGCGGGCTGGTCGTACGGTCGCGGTCGCCGTGCAGCAGGACGACGTCGCGGTCCGCGAGCTGCTCGACCGGCTCGTCGGGCGGGCACCACGGGGCGAGTCCGACGACGGCCAGGACCTGCGGGTGTCCGGCGATCCGCAGGGCGGCCCTGCCGCCCATCGAGTGCCCGAGCAGGACCACCGGGACGGGGCCGAGTGCGGCGACCAGTTCGTCCAGGGCGCGCAGGGCGTCGGGCACGGGGTCGGCGCGGGCGCCGTTCCAGCCGCGGTGGCGGTAGACGGCGGTGCGCACCGCGAGGCGGCTGCCGCCGGCCGCGCGGGAGAGTGCGCGGGCGAAGGGGGTCATGCGGCGGCCGGGGAGGTTGAGCGGGGGCGGGGGTTCGAGGGCGTCGGCCCGGCCGCCGTGGAGGAGGAGGACGGGGGCTGCCGCGTCGGCGGCGGGCCGGCGGCGGGGGGGGGGCTCCGCCTCTCTTGCCGCGCGGGGTCGCATCTTCTGCCTCCAGGGCGGGGTCGGGGGCGGGGCGGGGGCGTCGGGCGGTGGGCGGGGGCGAGGCGTCGGGCGTCGGGTGATGGGTGGGGGCGAGCGTGGGCCGGAGCGGGGAGGGGCGCTCCCGCGGGGGCCGCCCCATGCCCACCCGTTCCGCCCCATGGCGCGGCCCATGTGCCCATGGGGTGGCGGGGCGGGGCGGGGTGGCGGGCTTGTGGGGCTGCTGGTCACAGCCCCGCAGACAGCAAACGTGCCGGGGTCAGGGGGAGTTCCCGAAAGCGGATTCCCGTCGCGTGGTGGACCGCGTTGCCGATCGCCGCCGCCGTGCCGACGATGCCGATCTCGCCGATTCCCTTGCTGCCCATCGGGTTGAGGTGCCCGTCCTCCTCCTCGACCCAGTGCGCCTCGATGTCCGGCACGTCCGCGTGGCACGGCACGTGGTACGCCGCCAGGTCACGCTCCACGAAGTCCCCGTAGGCGGGGTCCAGCTCGCTGCTCTCCGTGAGCGCCATTCCGATTCCCATCGTCATGCCGCCGACGAACTGGGCTTTCGCCGTACGGGGGTTGAGGATGCGCCCCGCTGCGTAGACACCCAGCAAGCGGCTCACCCGGACCTCCCCGCCGACGGTGTCGACCCGGACCTCGGCGAAGTGCGCACCGAAGGCGTGCCGGGCGTACGGCGACTCCGCGTCCGCCGCGCCGGCCGTGTCCGCCGTCTCCTCCAGCCCCTCCTGGGGGACCGGCCCCCGGTGCGCGGCCAGCCGCCCCGCCAGCGCGGTGCACGCCTCGTGCACGGCCCAGCCCCAGGAGGCCGTGCCGGACGAGCCGCCCGCCAGCGACGCCCGGGGCAGGTCCGTGCTGCCGATCTCGGTGCGTACCGATTCCAGCGGCACGGCCAGCGCGTCGGCGGCGACCTGCGCGAGGACCGTGCGCGCGCCGGTTCCGATGTCCGTGGCGTTGATGCGTACGAGATACGAGCCGTCCGGCAGCGCACGGGCCGATGCCCGCGACGGTGAGACCAGCACCGGGTAGGTCGCGGCGGCCACGCCCGTACCGACGAGCACCGCGCCCTCGCGGCGGGCGCGCACGCCCGGGTCGCGGTCGGTCCAGCCGAAGCGGCGGGCGCCTTCCCGCAGGCACTCCACCAGGTGGCGGCTGCTGAACGGTTTGCCGCTGTCGGGCTCGCGCTCCGGTTCGTTGCGGATGCGCAGTTCCACCGGGTCCAGGCCGACGGCCTCGGCGAGTTCGTCCATGGCGGACTCCAGGACGTACATGCCGGGAGCCTCCCCCGGTGCGCGCATCCAGGACGGGCTCGGCACGTCGAGAGGGACGACCTGGTGGGTGGTGCGGCTGTGCGGGGAGGCGTACATGACGCGGGCAGGCACGGCGGCCTGCTCGACGAACTCCTTGATGCGGGAGGTGTACGTGGTGACCTCGTGGTCGACGGAGACCAGCGTGCCGTCGGCCTCGGCGCCCAGCCTGATCCGGTGCAGGGTCGGCGCCCGGTGTCCGACGACGGCCGCCAACTCCCTTCGGGGCAGGGCGAGTTTGACGGGCCTGCCGACGTGCCGGGCGGCCATCGCGGCGAGGACGACCTGTGGACGGGGCGTGCCCTTGGAGCCGAAGCCGCCGCCGACGTGCTCGGAGACGACGGTGACCTTCTCCTCCGGCAGCGCGAACAGTCCGGCCAGGACCTTGCGGACCGTGCTCGCGCCCTGGCTGGAGTCGTGCACGGTCAGCCGGTCGCCGTCCCAGCGGGCGGTGGTCGCGTGCGGCTCCATGGGGTGGTTGTGCAGGGGAGGTACGGAGTACGAGGCGTCCACTTGCCGGGGCGAGCGCGCGAACGCCCCTTGTGCGTCGCCGCGTTCGCGGGTCGCCGGGTGGCCGCCGTTGACCTCTTCGGGGGTGCGGGCACCGGGGTGGCCGACGCGCAGGGTGACGTCGTGCGGCTCGGTGGAGTACTCGATGCGCAGGGCGCGCGCCGCCTCGCGGGCTGCCTCCGGGGTGTCGGCGACGACGAGGGCGACGTACCAGCCGTGGTGCGGGACGTCGTCGTCCTGGAGCAGGTGCAGGGTCGGGTCGTCGGCCTTGCCCAGGGTGGGTGCGGAGCGCGGGGTGAGTACGGCGAGGACGCCGGGGACCGCCAGGGCCGCGCTGTCGTCGACGGCGGTGATCCGGCCGCGGGCGACCGTCGCGGGCACCGCCCTGGCGTAGGCGCAGCCGGGCGGGGTGTGCTCGGCGGCGTAGCGGGCGGTGCCGGTGACCTTGTCCCGGCCCTCCCGGCGGGCGGCGGGGGCGCCGAGCGCGGTCGGAGGGTTGCGCATCGCGGGGATGTCCTTCCGGAGGTGTGCGGGAGGTGGCGGCGGAGGGGCGGGGGGGCGGCTCAGCTCCGCCGCGCGGCCAGTTCCGTCAGTACTTCGTGGGCGATCCGGTGGGCGAGCGGGACCTTGTACGCGTTGTCGCGCAGCGGCTCGGCGCGCGCGAGTTCGGCGTCCAGCGCCCGGGTGAGGCGGTCCGCCGTGGGGGCTTCGCCCAGCAGTGCGGCCTCCGCGCGGCGGGCGCGCCAGGGCCGGTGCGCGAGCCCGCCGAAGGCCAGCGCCACGTGTCGTACGAGCCCGTCCCTGACGTCGAGCACGGCGGCCACCGAGGCGAGCGCGAAGGCGTACGAGGCCCGGTCGCGGGCCTTGCGGTACGCGGACGGCATCCCGGCGGACTCCGGCGGCAGGGTGACTGCGGTGATGAGTTCGCCGTGCCGCAGCACGGTGTCGCGATCGGGGTGGTCCCCGGGCAGCCGGTGGAACTCGGTGACGGGCACGGCCCGTTCGCCTGCCGGGCCGTGCAGTGCGACCACCGCGTCCAGTGCGGCGAGTGCCACCGCGAGGTCGGAGGGGTGGGTGGCGATGCACTGCGCGGAGTGACCGAGCACGGCGTGGTCGCGGTGCACGCCTTCGCGGGCGGCGCAGCCGGTGCCGGGCTCCCGCTTGTTGCACGGCTTCGAGGGGTCCTGGAAGTAGGTGCACCGGGTGCGCTGGAGGAGGTTTCCGCCGGTGGTGGCGATGTTGCGGAGCTGGCCCGACGCTCCCGCGAGCAGGGCCTGGGAGAGGACGGGGAAGCGGGTGCGGACCAGCGGGTGGGCGGCGAGGTCGCTGTTGCGGACGGTGGCGCCGAGGTGCAGGGAGCCGTCGGGGCGTTCCGCGACGGTGTCCAGGGGCAGCCTGCTGACGTCGACGAGGAGGTCGGGCTTCATCAGGTCGACGAGATGGGTGCCGCCGGCGAGGTAGCGGGCGCCGGTGCGGCCGGCGTGGGCGTCGGCCGCTTCCTGGAGGCTCTGCGGGCGTACGTAGCCGACGGGCTTCATCGCAGCGCCTCCCGGGAGGCCGCCGTACCTGCCGCCGTGGGGGCCGCCGTTCGGGTGGCCGCGTGGACGTCCTCGACGGCGGCGACGATGTGGGGGTAGGCGCCGCAGCGGCAGAGGTTTCCGCTCAGCCGCTCGCGGATCTCGTCCCGGCCGAGGGCGACGGGGCCGTTCGGGTGGCCGGGCAGCTCCTGTGACGGCTGCTCCCCCGACGGCTGTGGCGGGGTGACGGCGGACGGATGTCCCGCCGCGGCCTCGGCGAGCATGCCGACCGCCGAGCAGATCTGGCCCGGGGTGCAGTAGCCGCACTGGAAGGCGTCCCGCTCCAGGAAAGCCCGCTGCACGGGGTGCAGATCCGTCCCGTCCTGCCCCGCGAGTCCTTCGACGGTGGTGACGGCCCGGTCGTCCTGGGCGACGGCGGGCAGCAGGCAGCTGTTGGCCCGCCGGCCGTCGACCAGGACGGTGCAGGCGCCGCACTGGCCGTGGTCGCAGCCCTTCTTGGCGCCGGTCAGGTCCAGGTCCTCGCGCAGGACGTCGAGGAGGGTGGCCCGGTGGTCGACGGTCAGCGACTCGGCCGTCCCGTTGACGTGCAGGGTGATCCGCGACCGGATGGCCACCGGCTCGTCGTCGGGCCAGAGGGCTGCGGGCCGGGTGCCTTCGGGCGGGAGGTCATCGGTTCCCATGGTTCGTGTGCGCCCCTTGGTCTCGTCCGGAGTGTGGTCGGCTCTTTCGGGATACGGGTCTCGCCTGTCCAGGCTGGGCCAGGTCATTCGCGACGGCATGTCGGCCGGTGCCGGGCCCGGCGAACCGGATCGCCCCGTTCCCTACGCCGTCCCCGCATGGCATCGTGCATTGGTCCGGACCACTTCCGTACCGCAGGCCAACCGCAGGACAGAGGAGAGCGCACCCGATGGAAACCGTGGAGAGCACCCTCCCGCTGCACCGGCTCCAGGTGCCCGCACCCCAGCAACTCCCCTTCGCCATGGGCTCCTTCGATGCCGTGGGCCCGATGTCCCGGGCCTCGTACCCGCACCGGCACACGTTCTACGAGATCGTCTTCGTGACGGGCGGCCGGGGTGCGCACGTCATCGACCTCTCCCGGTGGGAGCTGCACCCGCCGCACCTGTGCTTCGTGGTCCCCGGTCAGGTGCACTACTGGGAGGACGCCACCGATCTGCACGGCCGCGTCATTCTGTTCACCGAGGACTTCCTCCTCGACCATCCCGGCGACCGCGCCCTGCTGCATGCGCTCGGCGAGCGGCCGTGGTTCAGCCCCGGCCCGGGCGACGCGCCCGCCTTCGCCCACCTGATCGCCGACATGGAGCGCGAGTACCGGGGCGGCCTGGCCGGTTTCGCCTCGGTGCTGCGGGCCTGCCTGCACGTGCTGATCGTGCGGGCCTCCCGGCTCGCAGGGCCGCTGCCCGCGAGGTCCGCCCCTGCGGGCAGGCCGGGGCTGGTGACGCAGGAGTTCGTCACACTGCTGTCGCGCACCACGGGGGGCGAGGTGTCGGTGGGGTCCTGCGCGCGGCAGCTCGGCGTGACGGTCGGCTATCTCAACGAGGCGGTCAAGCAGAGCACCGGCCGCACCCCGGGCCAGCTGGTGCGTCAGGTCCGCACCCACGAGGCCAAACGGCTGCTCGCCCGCACCGATCTGACGGTGCGCCAAGTGGCGTCTGCGGTCGGATTCGCCGACGCCGCCTACTTCTGCCGCTTCTTCCGCCGGGAGACCGGGATCAGCCCCGGCGAGTTCCGGCGCGGCAGCGGTGCAATGCACCACGACCACCGCATCCCGTCCCTCGCGCACCCGTCGAGTCCCGCCTAGTTTCGAAGGGGAGCCCGGCCGCCCACCCGGACACCTCAACTCCCCTTCGTACAGCCTGACTTGGAGGCGTCCACACGATGGACCAGACCGACCCCACGGAGCAGACCCCCGCCCCTGCCACCCCGCCCTCCCCCCGCTCGCCGTCCCGCAAGACCGTACTGAGGGCCGCGCTCGCGGCCGGTGTGGCACTGCCGTCCGTCCTCGTGGGCGTACCGGCGCTGGCCAGGACCACCCGGGGCGGCGAGGCCCCGCCGGAGCTCACGCCGACGTGCGACGACGGGGACGACCCGACCCCGCAGCAGACCGAGGGGCCGTACTTCAAGCCGAACTCGCCGCTGCGCACCTCACTCCTCGACGGGAATCCGCCCGGCACCCGGCTGACCGTCACCGGGTACGTCTTCGGGCTCGCCTGCCGGCCGATCGCGAACGCCCTGCTGGACTTCTGGCAGGCAGACGTCAACGGGGCGTACGACAACAGGGGTTTCCGCTTTCGGGGCCATCAATTCACCAATGCCCAGGGCGCGTTCTCCCTGACGACGATCGTGCCCGGCCTCTATCCGGGCCGCACCCGGCACATCCATGTGAAGGTGCAGGCCCCGGGCCGTCCGGTGCTGACGACCCAGCTCTACTTCCCGAACGAGCCGCGCAACAACACCGACAGCATCTTCGACGCGAGGCTGTTGATGACGATGCGCGACAACGGGCCGGTGCGGGAAGGCAGTTACGACTTCGTGCTGAACGTGCCGCAGGGCCCTGGGCCGACCGACCCGCCGACGACCCCGCCGCCGTCCGGCACCTGGAAGGCGGGCACCGCCTACCGGGCCGGCGACCGGGTGACGTACAACGGCCGCTCGTACTCCTGTCTCCAGGGGCACACGGCGGGCCCCGGCTGGGAGCCGCCGAACGTGCCCGCACTCTGGCGCGCGGTGTAGCCGGGCGCCCGGAGCGTCACTCGCCGGAGCCTGACGGCGGTTCCGGAGACCTGGCGGGAGGGGGCTTCGGGGCGCCGGCGGGCGGGGCGATGCGGGCGTGGTTCCCGGCGGGCGCGGCGGTGTCCGCCGGGTCGGCGGTGGTGACCCGCGCGTGGACTCCGAGCGCGGCGTCGCGCTTGGCGCCCGGGTCCCAGCCCGTCTCCACGACCCGCTTCTGCATCACGATCGCACCGGCCAGGAGGACCGCCCCGACCAGCAGCATCAGCACGATCGCACCCCCGCCGCCGACCTTGGCGACGTTGCCGACGATCACACCGAACCAGCCGAAGTCCGCGTCGCCGAAGGTGGTGTTCTCCTCGCCGAAGGCGCCCAGCACCTTGAGCAGCAGCGCGGGCAGGAGAGTGATCAGGACGCCGTTGAGGAACGCGCCGACCACCGCACCGCGCCTGCCGCCCGTCGCGTTGCCGTAGACCCCGGCCGCGCCGCCGGTGAAGAAGTGCGGGACCAGGCCCGGCAGGACGAGGGCGAGGCCGAAGGCCGGGTTGAAGATCCAGGTGAGCAGTCCGAGGCTGATCAGCCCGCCGATGAAGCTGGAGATGAAGCCGATCAGCACGGCGTTCTGGGCGTACGGGAAGACGATCGGCGCGTCCAGCGAAGGGACGGCGCCGGGGACCAGCTTGTTGGCGATGCCCTGGAAGGCGGGGACCAGTTCGCCCAGGATCGTACGGACGCCGAAGAGGATGACGGCGACGGCGATACCGAACTGGAGGCCCTGCATCACGGACTTCATCAGGTAGTTGCCGAGGTCGGTGGCGGCGGCGCCGTCGCCGAAGGCCTTGAAGGCGACGTCCTCGCCGACCTTCACCAGGAAGACGACCGCCATGATCATGTAGATGAGAACCATGGACAGCGCGGTGGCGACCATCGAGTCGCGCAGGAAGCGCAGGCCTTCGGGAAGGTTCATCTCCTCGGTGCTGCGGCTGCGCCTGCCGACGAGCTGACCTGCCGCGCCCGCCGTGATGTATCCGGCGGTGCCGAAGTGGCCGATGGCGACGCTGTTGTTGCCGGTGACGCGTTTGGTCCAGGGGTGCGCGAAGGCGGGCATCGCGACCAGCAGGATGCCGAGCAGGACGCCGCCGACGATCACCACGGCGACGGATCCCTGCCCCGCGGTGGCGAGGACCATGGTCAACAGGGTTGCCATGAACAGCATGTGATGCCCGGTCAGGAACACGTACCGCAGTGGCGTGAAGCGGGCGAGCAGCAGACTGACCGCGAAGCCCACGATCATCAGCCACGCCACTCTGGCCCCGAACTGGGCCTGTGCGATGCCGACGATGGCCTCGTTGGTCGGGATGACGCCGTGTGCGCCGGTCGAGCCCTGGATCATCTCGCCGAGCGGGGCGAGGGAGTTGACGACGAGTCCCGCGCCGGCCCCGATCAGCAGGAAGCCCAGCGTCGCCTTGATGGCGCCGCCCACGACTTGGCCCGCGGACTTGCGCAGGGCGATCAGGCCGACGGCCGTGATGATGCCGATGAGGTAGGCGGGTTGGCTGAGGATCTCGTTGACGAGGAATGTGGCGAAGGAAACGAGCCGGTCCATGTGCGGGGCCTCCGGGAGCAGATGGGTCCGTGAGTCAGACGTCGTAGGTGTCGCGGAGCACGCCGTCGACCTCGGCGGTGGAGGTGAAGTCCTCCACGACCTTCACCGGCACGCCCACGTCGCCGAGGGTCCGGGCGATCTCGCGCGAGGTGAGGATGGCGACCGCCTCGGACGCCTTGCCCTTCGCGGAGATGGTGTCGGTCGCCTCGACGCTCACGTACTTCGACCACTTCCAGCGGTCCAGGACCTGTTCCAGGGTGTTCTTGAGGAAGAGACTGGTGCCGACGCCGTTGCCGCAGACCGTGAGGATCTTGTGCACGGAGGGCCCCGCGGGGGCCTTCTTCGCCGGGGTACGTACGTCCTGCTGCCCGGCGAGTACGGCGTGCAGTGCCTGTGGCGTAGGCGCTTCGTGCAAGGCCCGTGCGGTTTCGGGGTCGGCCAGCAGCCGGGCCAGTGAGGCCATCGCGGCGGTGTGCGCGGCGGCGTCCTCGGCGGCCAGTGCGACCACCAGATTCACCGGGTCGTTGCTCTCGTGGCCGAACTCCACCGGCTCGGCGAGCCGTAGCCAGGACATTCCGGTTCGTAGTACGGCGGGCGACGGGCGGGCGTGCGCGAGGGCGAATCCGGGCGCGATGACGATGTACGGACCGTTCTCCTCCACATTCCGGATCATCTCCGCGGTGTAGTCGGCGGTGGTGACTTCGGTGGCGACGAGGAGTTCGCCCGCATCGCGGACGGCCTCCCTCCAGTCCGCCGCGAGGAGGTCAAGTCGTACCGCTTCCGATGGAAGGAGATCACTCAGTGCCGACATGAATCCGATATTTGCACAGTCGTGAACGTGCGGCGCGACCAGAGCACGTGGGTAGAGAAAGAAGGCACTCGCTCCGCCACCACGAAGATCACCGAGCCCGAGGGGGGCCACCCGTGCGAAGTGTGGGAGTGGAAGAGGAACTTCTGCTGGTCGACAGCGACGGAACTCCGAGGGCGGTGTCCGGGGTCGTCCTGGCCGCGCTGCCGGACGGCTCCACGCTGGAGAAGGAGCTGCACCGGGAACAGCTGGAGATCGCCACCAGGCCGAGGACCACCATCGAGGGGCTGGCCGCCGAGGTGCGCCGCTGGCGCGGGGAGGCCGCCGCCGGGGCGCGGCGGGCGGGCGCCGAACTCGCGGCCCTCGCCACGTCCCCGCTGCCGGTCGACCCCTCCATCAACTCGGGCGACCGATACCGCAGGCTGGAGGAGGAATTCGGGCTGACCGCGCTGGAGCAGCTGACCTGCGGCTGCCACGTGCACGTCTCGGTGGACTCCGACGACGAGGGCGTGGCGGTGCTCGACCGGATACAGCCGTGGCTCCCCGCGCTGCTCGCCCTGAGCGCCAACTCGCCGTTCTGGCAGGGGCGGGACACCCGGTACGGCTCGTACCGCAGCAGGGTGTGGGGGCGGTGGCCGTCCACCGGGGCCACCGAACAGTTCGGGTCCGCAGAGAACTACCACCGCCAGGTGCAGGGCATGCTGGCGACCGGGACCCTGCTCGACGAGGGGATGATCTACTTCGACGCCCGGCTGTCGCGCCACTACCCCACCGTCGAGGTCCGGGTGCCGGACGTGTGCCTGGAGGCGGACGACACCGTGCTGATCGCGGCGCTGGTACGTGCCCTGGTCGAGACGGCCGCCCGGGACTGGGCCGAGGGCGGACCGCCCGACACCACGGGAGTGGGCCTGTTGCGCCTGGCTTCCTGGCGCGCCGCCCGTTCCGGCCTGTGCGGCGACCTGGTCGACCCGCTGACGCTGACACCGGCCCCGGCCGAGACGGTCGTACGGGCACTGCTCGCACACGTGGCGGAGGCGCTGCGGGACAGCGGGGACATGGATCTCGTCAAGGAACACCTGGACGTGCTGCTGGCGCGGGGCAACGGGGCGCATGTGCAGCGGGAGCTGCTGAGGAGGACGGGGAATCTGCGGGCGGTGGTGGAGGAGTGCGCGCGCAGGACGGTGGGAAAAGGGTGAGAAACAGACGGACGGGCCCGACGGGTGGGCGGACCCGACACACGGGTGCGGGGCCGACGGGCAGCTCAGGGGCTGGTCGTGGGCTGGTCCGGCACCAGCGCGGACGTTCCGGCAACCATGCCGTATCCGGTCCGTGCCCGTGCCCGCCTCCACGACTCGCGCCCGTATCCGCGCCGGAGCCCGCCTCCGCACCCACCCCCTCAGCCGGCCGAGCGGCAGCGGTCCCCGCCCCGCTCAGTCCGTCGGTTCCTCCGCCGTCTCCTCACCCGGCTCCGGGTCCGTCCGCCCCGGGGCGTCCGTCACCGCCCACGGGTCGTCCCCGGGCCCCGCCTGCTGGTCGGGAAGGTCGCGCGGGATTCCCGGAGGCTGTTCCTCGGGGCCGTCCTGGCGTCGGTCCATCGCCGGTCTCCTTCTCTCGTCGTGTTCTCTTGCCACGCTCTCTCGCCACGCTCTCCCGTCGTGCGGAACGGACACCGCGGCTGGTACCCGGCCGGCCACCCCCCATGCATCGCCGCCTGACCTGGTGTTCTTCGGCACACCTGGAACTCGTAGAGTGCGGGGATGCCCAGCAGCACCAGCAGCACCCGCACCCCCACCGGTACGCCCGTCCGCACCGGCGTCCGCGCCCGCCTCGTCCACGCTCCCTGGACCGTGGTCGTCGTCTGGGTGCTGACCCGGCTGTGGCTGGTGCCCGCCGCGCTCAAGCTCCCGCCGCTCGACGGCGACGGCACGCTCGATCCCTCGGTGGACAAGGTGTACCGGGGCTGGTTCGACGTCCTCTCCTCGGGGACGTTCCCGGCGCACGACGTGAGCTGGCAGTACCCGCCGGGCGCCGCCCTGCCGATCCTGGCGCCCGGGGTACTGCCCTCGCTGGACTACGGGACCGCGTTCATCGTGACGGCCGCACTGGCCGACGCCCTGGTGATGGCGGGGCTGCTGTGGCTGGCAGTGCGGCGCGGGCGCTCGCTCGCCGGGGCGTGGCTGTGGGCCGTGGCGCTGGCGGTGCTTTCGACGATGCCGTGGAACCGGTTCGACCTCCAGGTGACGGCGGTGGCGATGGCCGCACTGGCCGTCGCCGCGTCGCAGCGCGCCTGGGCGGACCGGGTGTTCGGCGCCCTGGTGGCGCTCGGAGCACTGATCAAGGTGTGGCCCGTGCTGCTCCTCGTGGGCACCGAGCGGGGCCGGCGCACCCGTACGGCCTGGCTGTCGGCGGCCGCCGCCGCGGTGGTGCTCCTCGGCGTCTTCGCGCTGGCGATGCCGCACGCGCTCTCCTTCCTCACGGCGCAGAAGTCGCGCGGCATCCAGATCGAGTCGGTGGGTGCGCTGCCGTTCCACGTGGCCAGGCACCTCGGCTGGAGCGGGACGTGGAAGGCGAAGGACGGGTCGCACGAGTTCGTCGGTCCCGGAGTGGAGACCGTGTCGCTGGTGATGCAGTGCCTGACCGTGCTGGCGCTCGGGTGGCTGCTGTACTGGCGGCTGAGGTCGCGGCGCAGCGCACCGTGGCTGCTGCCGGACGCCGCACTGACCGCCGTACTGCTGTTCGTGGTGACCAGCCGGGTGATCAGCCCGCAGTACCTGGTGTGGCTGGTGGGGCTGGCTGCCGTCTGTCTGCTGCGGCGGGAAACCTCGCAGCGGCCGGTGGCCGTTCTGATCCTGGTGGCCTGTCTCTTCACGACTCTCGGATTCCCCCTGCTGTACCGGGAGTTGAGGGACGACGCCGACCCGATGGCCATCGCCAACCTCTTCGTGCGGGATCTGCTGCTCGTCGCCGCGGCAGCCCTGTCCGCCGTACGGCTGTGGCGTGCGGGGCGGGTGGAGCAGGTGGGGCAGGTAGGGCAGGTGGGGCACTAGCCCCACGCTCGGCCCGCACCGGCCCCGCACTTCGCCACGCGTCCGTCGGCCGCCCGTCACGCGTCGGCCCACGCGGGCCGTCGGCATATGCCAGGTGCACCACCGGATCGAGTGTTGCCAAACGCCTTACGGGCCCACCTTCCCTGTGCCAGAGTCTTAACGGTCGACTTCCACCGTCCGCCCGCCCAGCAGCACGCGCCGCGGACCACCGGACCCGCCGCACCGAAGACCGACAGACCGTCCCGGCCGCGCCTGCCTACGGAGTACGCCATGCCGTCCCCCCTGTTCGCGGACCGCTCCGCGCCGCAGCCTCCCGAGCGGGGCATGGTCGACGCACTGATCACGCAGACCCGCCGGCTGCGCGGCGACGTGGACGCGGTCCGCCGGGACGCGCCGCTCGACGAGACAGACGACGCCCAGGTGCGCTGGGAGCGCGCCCTGTGCGATCTGGCGGTCCATCAACTCGACGATCTGGGCGCCCACTTGGGGCAGCTGAAGGACGGCCTGCCGTCCGTTCCGATCGAGGCGGCCATCGCCGCCGTCGCGCCCCCCGGTGGCGGCCAGGAGGGCTCCCTGCTCACCAGGGTCGGCAGCGCGGAGTGGAATCTGCTCACCGACGAGGTCAGCTGGTCCGACGAGCTGTACGAGATCTTCGGACGCGCTCCCGGCAGCGGCCCGCTCTCCCTGGACGAACTGCCGTCCATGCTGCTCGCCGACGACCAGTGCCTGCTCACCGCGATGGTGACCGACTGCCTGGTGGACGGGAAGCCCATCGACGGCGAGTTCCGGATCGTACGGGACAGGGACGCCGCGGTGCGCACCCTGCACATGATGGGCGAGCCCGTCCTCGACCCCGACGGCCGCACCGCCTCGATGTGGGCCGTGCTGCGCGACATCAGCGCACTGCGCCGCACCCAGCGCACCGTTCGGGAGAACCGGGACTCGCTGGAGCTGCACCGCCATCTCGTCCGGGCCGAGCGCAGGGTGGCGGTACAGCTCCAGGAGGCCGTCCTGCCGTCGTGGCGCGGCGCGGCGCCCCTTCCGGCGGGCGGCGCGCTCGACCTCGCCGCGTACTACCTGCCCTCCGCCAGCGGCGAGCTGGTCGGCGGGGACTGGTACGACGCGATGGAACTCGCCGACGGCCGGTCACTGCTGACCGTCGGCGGACTGACGGGTCACGGGGTGAGTGCCACCTCCTCCATGGCGATGCTGCTCGGCGCACTGCGCGGCATGGCCCTCGCGGGCGTGCACCCGGGCGCACTGATGGGCCACCTCAACCAGCTGCTCGGCACCTCCTCCGCCCAGCCCTCCCTGGGCAGCGCGATCTGCTGCCAGTACGACCCGGAAACCCGCCTCCTCACCTGGGCGCAGGCCGGACACCCGGCCCCGCTGCTGTTCCGCGACGGCAGGGGTCGCCCGCTGGCCCCGCCGCGGGGAATCCTGCTCGGCGCGACGACGGGCGCGACGTACGAACAGGCCGAAGTGACCCTCCACGAGGGCGACTTGCTGCTCCTGCACACCGACGGTCTGTCGCGACGCAGTGCCACGGACGAGGAGAGCCGGAGCAGGCTGCTGTCCCTCGCCCCTCGGTTCGCCGACACCCACAGCGCACGCGAATGCGTACGGCTCGTGCTGGAGGAGTTCGGCGAGACGGAGCGCGAGGACGACGCCTGCGTACTGATCGCCCGGATCGACTAGCGACCCGGCTGCTGGACGGACCGTCGGACTCTGCCCGCCGACTCGCTAGACGGCCGCCCCCCTGGCTCCGCCCGCCTTCTTCGGCATCACCCGCTCCAGGTCCCGGCGCAGGTCCTCGATCATCGGGTAGTTCGCGTACTGCGCCGTGAGCCGGTACATGCTGCGCAGCCGGTCCCAGGTGCGGTGCGAGGACGTCTCCCCCATGGAGCTGAGGGCCAGCCGGGCGTACCGGGCGGCCTGGTCGGGGTCGTTGCCGATGAAGCAGGCCGAGGCCATCGAGATGTGGTCGAAGAGCTTGGAGCGCTGACGTCCGTCGGGCCGCAATTCCAGGGCGAGCCTGGCGTGCCGCTGGGCGGTCACCGCGGCGGCCGGTTCGTGCTCGGCGAGCGTACGGAACGCGAGGGCCTGCATGCCGTGCAGGTCCGCCTCGTCGAACATCTGCATCCAACTGGGCGGATCCACATCGCCCTTGTCGGAGACGAACAGCTCCTCGGCCTCGCCGAGGGTCCGCCGCATCGCCTGTCCGTGCCCCATCGACGCCTGCGCCCAGGCCTCGATGGTGTGGAGCATGGCACGGGTGCGCGGCAGGGTCTGTTCGCCGGAACCGGACTTGGCGAGCTTCATCAGGTCCAGTGCGTCGTCGGGTTTGCCGAGGTGCACCATCTGCCGGGCCGCCCGGGAGAGCGCTTCGCCGGCCCTCGGCCGGTCGCCGCCCTCGCGGGCCGCGTGGGCGGCGATGACGAAGTACTTCTGGGCGGTGGGTTCCAGGCCCACATCGTGTGACATCCAGCCGGCCAGGACCGCCAGGTTGGCGGCGACCCCCCACAACCGCCTTTGCAGATGGGCGGGTTGACGGTAGGAGAGCATTCCGCCCACCTCGTTGAGCTGGCCGACGACCGCCTTGCGCTGGAGGCCGCCGCCACGTGAGGCGTCCCAGGCGCGGAAGACGTCGACCGAGCGCTCAAGCGCGTCGATCTCCTGCGACCCGACGGGGGCCGCTTCGTAGAGGTCGTACCCGGCGCGTTCCACGTGCAGGGGTTCGTTGATGCGCGGTCCGTCGGCCGCGAGAGTCGGATCGGAGTGCAGCCAGTCGTGCATGGCGCTGGTCAGTGCGGAGCCGGCGGCGAGCGCGGCGCCCGCGCCCACCAGGCCGCGTCGGTTGAGCATGAGGTCCATTCCCGTGAATTCGGAGAGGATCTCGGCCAACTGCTCGGACGTCCACGGCACGCCGTCGGGGTGGTCGGTTTTGCCCGGGGCCCGGCGTCGTCCCGTGCGGCCAGTGCGAGTGAACCCGAGGTCCTCGATGGTCACGACACGGCCGAGCCGCTCGGTGAACAGAGCCTCCAGCACCTTGGGCACCGGATCGCGGGGGGACTCCCCCATGTCGATCCAGCGTCGTACCCGCGAAGTGTCGGTGGCCAGTTGCGGATGGCCCATGGCCGCCGCCTTCCGGTTCACCATTCTCGCGAGTTCCCCCTTGGACCACCCGGTGAGCCCGAACAGGTCGTTCAGGCGGGTGTTGGGTTCTCCGGTCACGTCAAGCCCCCAGGTTCTCGGCTGACTTGACACTAACCCCGCCGCGATATGCGCCGCGACTATTCGCCAGGGTTCGCCAGGGCACGCCAGATGGTGTGCCACCCGCGGCCGGGTGTCAGGTAAGAGAGCGCCACCCCGGCCCGGCAGCCGGCTCGTACTCCCCAGGGTGCGGACCGTCCGCCGGGGCGGGCGGCGCACGCAACTCGTCGGCGCACGAAGGGACCTGTACCGCCCATGTACACAGCATCTTCCTCCGTGACCGCCCCGCCCCGGCCGCACCGACCGCTGGTGACGGGCAGCGGACCGTACCTCGACCCGCATCATGCCGCAGCGGCGGGCGCCGGCCGGGCCCGGCGCGCGGCGGGGCCCGGAACCCAACCGCTCAGCGGGAGACTCGACTTGTCCGGCCCCCAGGGCACGCAGCTGCGGTCCGCACTCGCATCGGTGCACCGGATCTGCCCGGAGTTCAATCCGGTGCAGGTACTGCGCCGCAGCGGACGTTCCGTACTGCTCGTCGGCACAGTCGGTCGTACGACCGCGGTCGCGAAGTGTTTACTCGACCATTCCGACCAGTGGACCGAGCGGTTCAGGCACGAAATAGCTGCCTATCGCGCCTTCGTCCGGCACCGCCCACCGGTGCGGGTCCCGAGGCTGATCGCCGCGGATCCCGACAACTGCACACTGGTGATCGAGCGGATGCCGGGCCGGGCGGCGGCCCTGACGCGGCACCCGGCAGAGGCTCCCCCCCGTGCCGACGTCCGGGCCGCCCTCGGCGCGATCGACAAGCTGAACCACTGGCGCCCGCCCGCCGAGATGTTCGGCCAACCGCTCAACTACGGCAAGCGGCTGACGGACTTCCACGCACTGGGTCTGTTCACCGACCGTGATCTGGGCGACCTGCAGAAGCTGCTGCACGGCATCTCCCGGTCCCCGCTCGGCTGGCAGTTCTGCCACGGCGACGCCCTGCTCTCGAACGTTCTCCTGTCGCCGGCCGGTCCAGTGCTGGTCGACTGGGAACACGCGGGCTGGTACCTGCCGGGGTACGACCTGGCGACCCTGTGGATGATCCTCGGCGACGCGTCCCCGGTCGCCCGTCGGCAGATCAGCCAGCTCGCCCAGGCGGCGGGCACCGCGGCCCGCGACGCCTTCCTGGTCAACCTGATGCTCGTCACGACGCGCGAAGTCCGGTCGTACGAGGCGAAGGTGCAGCGCACCATGCGGGAAGCCCCGCCGGGCGGCGCCCTGGGCAGCTCCGGGATCTCTCCCGGCGAGGAGCAGCGACTGCTGCTGCGGCGGCTGCACGACGACTGCGCGCTCGCCCGCCGGGCGGTGCGTGCGGCGGTCGGTACCCGCTGAGGCGGAGTGCGGGGCCGCGGCGCGGTGGAGGGGAAGGGCGAAGGGCAGTGCCAGGGCGCGGGCAC
>NZ_JBSGZD010000066.1:0-20794 GCF_053610825.1 Streptomyces sp. NPDC054863
GGCCTGGACGCGCCGCGGCCTGATCAGGAAGTACTGGTACGTACTCGTCAGTTCGCGCGGGTCGAATCCGGTCTTGGCGGCGAACTCGCCACCCTTCTCAGGACCGAGACCGGCGAGGTCCACCGGCTCGGCGGTGCCGTCCACGAGGACGACGTCACGGGTCGGCCCGAGGCTCAGCCGCACCCGGTCGTCCGCCAGCAGATTGCGGGCGGTGACCGAGGAACGCGGCGTCGAGACGAGGAACGCGGTCCCGTCCCAGAGGAACGAGAGCGGGACGAGGTGGACGCCGCCGGGCGAGCCGGCCGTCGCGACCCAGAGGTCGATGTCGCTCTCCAGCCTCGCGCGGGTGTCCCGCAGCCTCTCCGCAAGCCCGCGCGGCGGCGCCTCCTTCATGCTTCCTCCAGTACGAGCGGTACGAGCGGTACGAGCGGTACGAGCGGTACGAGCGGTACGAGCGGTACGAGTCGGTCGGGCAGCGGGGGAGGCGGAACGTCCTCCCGGTCGGTCTGCCCTTCGGTGCGGTCGCGGTCACGACGCAGCCGCGCGGCGTCGTCCAGACGCTGAGCCTCGGCGCGTGCGGCTCCCCACGAGGGATGACACATGAATGAACCCCCTTCGAGTCCTCTCGGGCTCACTCGGCCCGGCGGAGCTCCTGGATGCGGATCAGATTGCCCGCCGGGTCACGGAAGGCGCAGTCGCGGATGCCGTACGGCTGCTCGGTCGGCTCCTGGACGACCTCGGCGTCACCGGCCCGCACCTTCGCGAACGTACCGTCGAGGTCCGGGGTGGCCAGCAGGATCCAGCCGTACGTGCCCTTGGCCATCATCTCGGTGATGGTGCGGCGCTCGTCCTCGGTGATCCCGGGGTCGGCGGCCGGCGGGGCCAACAGGATGGAGGTGCCGGGCTGTCCGACCGGGCCGACCGTGATCCAGCGCATCGTGCCCTGCCCGACGTCGCTGCGGACCTCGAAGCCGAGGGTGTCGCGGTAGAAGGCCACGGACGCGTCCGGGTCGACGTGCGGGAGGGCGGTGGTGTGAATCGTGATGTCCATGACGAGCATGCTAGGTCCGGCTCCCCGGCCTGCGCTTCTCGAATCCTGACCGGTCCGGCAGCAGCACGTGTCACTGCACGAACCGCTCCCCGGTGGGGAGTTCCTGCGTACCGACGACCGCCAGCAGCGCCAACCGGTCGGCGGCGGGGCTGCCGGGCGGGGCGGACAGCCAGAGCAGGCGCCGGCGGCCGTCCTCGCTGAACAGGTTGTGGCAGTCCAGTTCGATCGCGCCGATCACCGGGTGGACGAGCCGCTTGGTCGCGTGTCGGCGCAGCGCGACGTCGCGCTCCTCCCAGAGGGCGGCGAACTCCTCGCTGCGGGTGCGCAGTTCGGCGACCATGCGGTGGACGTCCGGATCGTCGCGGCGGGCCGCGACCGCGCGCAGGTCGCAGACGAAGTCGCGGGAGTGGCGGGCGTGGTCCTCGGCCGGGTAGAGGTCGCGGGTGCCGGGGTCGGTGAACCACAGGTACACGTGGCTGTCGGTGCCGGGCCGCCGGTTCTGGACGGTGGGCAGCGGGCCGAGGAGCGCGGTGGCGAGCCGGTTCTGCGTCAGCGGCTCGTGCAGGTCCGTCATGATCCTCGCGGGGGTGTCCGCCAGCCGGTCGAACAGCGCGAGCATCGCCGGGTGGACATGCCCCAGCGGACCGTGCAGCGGCGGGGTCGGGTGGCCCGCCAGGTGGAACAGGTGGTTGCGCTCGTCGCTGGTCAGCCGCAGCGCCCTGGCCAGCGCGGTGAGCATCTGCTCGGAGGGGCGGGCGCTGCCGCCGCGCTCCAGCTCGGTGTAGTAGTCCACCGAGGCCCCGGCCAGGTGGGCGACCTCCTCCCGGCGCAGCCCCGGCACCCGGCGGCGCGGTCCTGCGGTCAGGCCGACGTCGCCGGGGCGGATGCGGTCGCGCCGCGACTTGAGGAAGGCACCGAGTTCTGCGAGGTCCATTGCTCCATGGTCGCCGCTCGCGCCGGTGCGAACCAGGGGATGCCGTCCCCCGGGTAAGGAGCCCCGTGGCTGGTTCCCGGCTGCGGGGTGAAGGTGGAGGCGCATCACAGAGGCCGTACCCGCAGTACGGCCGTACGGGAAGGAACCCCCCCTCATGAGCACCATGCGCGCTGTACAGGCCGTCACCGCCGGCGCCCCCTTCGAGCTCGCCGAGATCCCCGTCCCCGCAGCGGGACCCGGCCAGGTCCTGGTGCGCGTACGGGCCTGTGGCGTGTGCGGCGGCGAGAACATCGCCCGCCACGGCGCCCTCGGCACCGCACTGCCCCGCGTGCCGGGGCACGAGATCGCCGGTGAGGTCCACGCGGTCGGCGAAGGCGTCACCGCCTGGCGCACCGGCGACCGCGTCGGCATCGGCTGGCACGGCGGTTCCTGCGCCACCTGCGACCACTGCCGGCAGGGCGACTTCGTCAACTGCGTGGACCGCAAGATCGTCGGTGCCTCGTACGACGGCGGCTACGCCGAGTACGTCCGCGCCCCGCAGGACGCCCTCGCCCGCATCCCCGCCGCGCTCTCCTTCGAGGAGGCGGCCCCGCTGATGTGCGCCGGGCTGACCACGTTCAACGCGCTGCGCCACAGCGGCGCCCGCCCGGGCGACACCGTCGCCGTCCACGGCATCGGCGGCCTGGGCCACCTCGGCGTGCAGTTCGCCGACAGGATGGGCTTCCGTACGATCGCGGTCAGCCGCGGCCGGGACAAGGAGGAACTGGCCCGCGGGCTCGGCGCCGACGAGTACGTCGACTCCACCGAAGGCAGCGCGGGCCAGGCCCTGGCCGCACTCGGCGGAGCCACCGTCGTCCTGAGCACCGTCGGCGTCAGCCCCGCCCAGAGCGACCTGGTCCAGGGCCTGCGCCCCAACGGCCGCCTGGTCGTCGTCGCCAACGACCACCGGCCCCTCGACATCAACCCCGAACTGCTTCTCTTCGGCCGCCGCGAGGTCACCGGCTGGTACAGCGGCCACGCGAAGGACGCCGAGGAGACCCTCGCCTTCGCCGCCCTCAAGGGCATCCGCCCGATGACCCGCAGCTACCCGCTGGAAGAGGCCGAGGAAGCCTTCCGGAGCATGAGCGAGGCCCAGTACCGCAACGTCGTCCTCCCCTGACCCGAGAAGCCTGACCCGAGGGGCCTGACCCGAGGGGCTGCGTACGGGACGACAGGGCTGCGTACGGGACGACACCGGCCGACCCGGAGGGGCTGCCGACGACACCGTCCCCAGCCCCTCCACCCCCGGCCCGCGCTACTGGCCCACCCGGCCGTCGACGCACTCGCGCAGCAGATCGGCGTGCCCGCAGTGCCGGGCGTACTCCTCGATCCTGTGCACCATCAGCTCGCGGACCGCGATCCCGTCCTTCGGCAGGCGCTCGCCCAGGTCCGGGTGTGCGGCCAGTGCGGCGTCGGTCGCGGCCTGCTCGCGCTCCAGATCGGCGAACGCGGCGTCGACCACGGACTGTTCGCCCACCGCCCCGTCGAAGTCCGCGTCGCGCTTGCCGTACAGCTTCGGCAGCGGATCACTGTCGTCGATCCAGTTGTGCCAGTCCCGCTCCACCTCGACGAGGTGGCGCACCAGACCGAGCAGCGACATCGTCGACGGCGGCACCGACCGACGGGCCAGCTGCTCGGCGTCCAGGCCCTCGCACTTCATCCGCAGGGTCATGCGGTAGCCCGACAGGAAGTCCAGCAGCGTGGCGAGTTCACCTTCAGGGCCGGCACCCTCGCTCTCGCGGGGGTCGTCGTCCGGATCCGCCCACATGTCGGGGTAGATGCTCGCCTGGCTCCAGCGTTCGGATTGATCACTCATACGTTCCATCCTGGGCCGTACGGAGCCGGGGCCGCCACCGGATTCCTGCGGGGCACGTCCTCAGCGGCCGAGCCCCCGGTCGAGGGCGCGCATCAGGTCGCCGCCGGAGGTGTCGGCGTCCAGCGACCAGGCCATCGCGCCGCCCAGGCCCCGGGCCCGTACGTAGGCGGCCTTGGTGGCCAGGACCAGCGGGTCGTCGTACGTCCACAGGGTCGTGCCGTCGAACAGCCAGGCGTGGCCGCGCAGCAGATCCCGGTGGACCTTGAACTTCCCTTCCCGCACCAGGGGCTGGAGTTCCTTGTAGTCCGCGTAACCGGCCGCCCACTTGGCCGGGGCGGGCCCGGTGGCGGGCTTGCCGAGACCGTTGCCGCCGCCGGTGACGCCGGTCCAGCCCTGCCCGTAGAACGGCATGCCGACGACCAGTTTGCGGGCGGGCGCGCCGCGCTTCAGCCAGGACTCCACCGTGCCGTGCACGCTGAAGTCGCCCCGGGCGAAGAGCGCCGACTGCTGCGCCGTCCTCTTCTCGCCGCTGACGTGGAAGTCGTAACCCTGGAGGTTGACGAAGTCGAAGTCCTTCATCACCTTGCGGACCTCGAAGCCCGCGTCGATCTTCTCGTCGGCGGTCGGCGCGAAGGCGGACAGCTCGTAGTGCTTGCGCTGCTGCTTGCCGTACGCGTCGAGCTGGGTGCGGAACTCCCGTACCAGCGCGGTGAAGTTCTGCTTGTCCTCGGGCCGGTACACGGTGTCGGTGTCGCCCGCCGAGCCCGGCCACTCCCAGTCGATGTCGATGCCGTCGAACACCCCGGCCGCGGCCCCTTCGCCGCCGCGCGCACCGTCCTTGGGCAGGTCGCCCTTGATGTACAGGTCGATGCAGGAGGAGACGAGTGCCTTGCGGGACGAGGGGGTGAGGGCGGCGTCGGAGAAGTGCGTCGACCAGCTCCAACCGCCCAGTGAGACAAGGGCCTTGAGGCCACGGTGCTTGGCCTTCAGCTCCTTGATCTGGTGGAAGTTCCCGGCGAGGGCCTGGGTGTCGGTGTCGGCCACGCCGTCGACGGAGTTCTCGGCGTCCATCGGACGCTGGTAGTCGGCCCACGGATCGCTCTCGCCGGGGACGGGCGTGAGGAAGCACTTGCCGCTCTTGTCGACGTTGCCGAAGGCGTAGTTGAGGTGGGTGAGGCGGGCTGCCGTGCCGTTGGAGTCCAGGTCCTGGATCTGGAAGTCACGGCCGTACACCCCCCATTGGGTGAAGTACCCGACCCGTTTGAGGGCGGGCGACGCGCTGTGGCCCGCACTCTGCCGGGCAGCAGCGGGTGCGGACCCGGCAGGTGCGGCGGTCGCGGAGGGGGCCAGGGCGGCCAGGAGCGAAGTGACGCAGGCGGCGGCCACGAGGGCCGACCCTTTCAGAAGTCTTCGACGCATGCGTGGAAGCTATTGGTCTGGACCAAGCAGCGTCAAGTGGGCGCCACTGCACCGCCGTTGGAGCCTGTCCCATGAGAAGCGCGCGGAAGGACGACCGGCGCCTGTGCATGCGGAGAGGATCGGCACTCACCCCGTCCTCGTGAGGACGGTGGCCAGCGCGGCCAGTTTGCGGGGCAGGTCGTACTCGGCGCCGCCTTCGTGGCCGTTGTACGGGAACACCTCGATCTCGGCCGGGCCCGCATAGCGGTGGTACGCCGCGAACACCGTCGACGACGGGCAGATGCGGTCCATCAGGCCCACCGAGAACCAGGCCGGACAGGACGCCCGCGCCGCGAAGTTGACCCCGTCGAAGTAGGACAGCGTCGCCATGGCCCGCTCGACGTGCTGCCGGTTGCCCGACAGCCAGCGGGCGACCTCCGCGTACGGACCGGAGTCGGTGATCTGCGAGGCACGCCGGTAGTGGCACAGGAACGGCACGTCCGCCACCGCCGCCGCCACGTCGTCCCGCAGTCCCGCCACGGCGAGCGCCAGTCCGCCGCCCTGGCTGCCGCCCAGCACGACGACCCGTGCCGGGTCGACGTCCGGATGCGCCTTCGCCGCGTCCACCGCGCGTACGGCGTCGGTGATCAGCCGCCGGTAGTAGTGCCGGTACGGGTCCTCGATGCCACGGGTGAGGAACCCGGGCGACGAGGAGCCGTGCCCCTCGGGGGCGAGGTCGGGGGTGTCGGCGGTGTTCTTGCCGCCGCCGCCCTGGCCCCGGTTGTCCATGACGAGGTGGGCGTACCCCAGTGCGCTCCAGGTGAGCCAGGAGTACGGGATGCCGCGCCCGCCGTTGTAGCCGATGTACTGCACCACCGTCGCCAGCGGCCCGGTCCGGCCGCGCGGCAGCAGCAGCCAGGCCTTCACGGGCTGCCCTCCCCAGCCTCGGAACGTCACGTCGAGGACGTCCACCGTGGTCAGGCCCGCCTCGTACGGTACGAACTCGGCGTCCACCGGGCGCCGTTCGGCCTCGGCGAGGGTCTTCGCCCAGAACGCGTCGAAGTCCGCGGGCTCCTCCGGCTCCGGCCGGTAGGTGCGCAGCCGGTCCAGATCCATGTCGAACAGCAAGGTCAGCTCCTGGAGGGGGTGGGGGAGAGGGTGCGGGCGAGGGCCAGGTGGAGGGTTGCGCCGTGCAGGCCCGCCGTGTCGGCCGTGATGCGCAGGCCGCCGGGGACGCGTTCGGCCCGTACGCGTGGTCCGGTGGAGGTCAACTCCATTCCAGGAGCGGCCAGTTCGATGATGACGCGGTCGCGCAGCTGGGTCGGGTCCGAGAGTGCGACGGTCGTCGTCCGGCCCGCCGTCCGCAGCAGGACGGACGCCGGGCCGTCGGCGGACAGCTCCTGGGCGCGGCCCGCCGCCCAGAAGTTCGCGGCGAGCAGCCCGTCGGAGAGGCGGCGTACCGCGTGCACGGAAGCCGTCGCGGCCACCAGCCGTACGGGCGGGGCGGCCGACCACAGCCGGGTGCGCCCGGCGGACGCGGCGGGGGCCTGGAGGTGGAAGTAGCCCGCGTCGGTGGGGCTCGGACCGTGGCCGTGCCACAGGGTGAGGTAGGGGCGGGTCACCGGGGTGTCGGTGCCGTACTTGAGGTTGATCTCCCGCCAGGTGGCGGTGCGCTGCTCCCGCAGGGCGTGCACGCGGGCGGGGCGCGGGAAGACGTATCCGCCGGTGCCCGCCAGGTGCAGCCAGCGCACCCCGTCCAGCGCGGTGGGCCCGCCGGGGGCGGTGGGAGCGGGGGAGCCGTTGACGAGGAGGGCGGCGCGGGGGTCCGTCAGCTTGCGGTTCTCGATGATGGTCTCGACGGCGCCCGTTCCCGGGCTGCTGATGCCGGAGCCGACGCAGGCGATCAGGTCGTCCAGGCAGAACCAGCTCTTCAGCGCGCGCAGCGAACTCCCGTACGCCCGCAGCTCCATGCCGTACGCCCCGAGCGTCGTGCCGGGCAGGGCCGCGCCGCCCGCCCAGGCGGCCGTGCTCGTGGTGCGGTGGCCCGCCGCGTCGGCCGGGCGGCCGGACACGACGGTGGTGCCGGGGAGCCGGGCCGGGTCGACGGTGGGCCAGTAGTCCTCGCTGTAGTGGGCGAGGTCGGTGGCCGTGTGCAGCATCAGCATGCCGTCGGACAGGTGCCAGCCGTGCAGGTTCTCGTTCTGGATCGACTCGTAGTTGTAGACGCGGGTCGAGTACGCGGAGATGCCGAGCGCGAACGCGGGCCTGTGGTGGGCGGCCTTGTCCATCCGGGGGTGCTGCTTGTGCGCGAGGAGCGGGCCCCGCGCCCGTACCGGCGAGGCCAGCACCTCACGGGCCGCGAGCAGGGAGGCCAGGTCGGTGACGGAGAGGAAGTCCCGGTAGGTGTCCTCGGTGATCCACTGCTTGGCGAGGGAGGTGAACCGGTCGGCGGTCTCACCGGGGAACGCGGGGATGAGCCGCAGCACCGCCTCGATCACCGTCTGCGTCGCGGCGTGGCCCTGCTTGCTGGGGCGGGCGATCTCGCGCCCGCACACCGACGCCATCAGATCGCCGCGCGCCATCAGCGGGTCGAAGCCCTCGTCCACCCAGCGCGGCACGTTCGCCAGATCGGGGTCGGTGACCCGCCACGGGGTGCCGGACAGGAGGTGCAGCAGCCGGGAGACGTTGTTCAGCTGCTCCTTGCCGTAGCCGCCGTTGTACGGGTGCTTGTAGTGCTGGAGGAAGGAGCCGTCGGAGTAGAACCCTTCTCCCGATCCCGAACTGCCGCTGTCCGTACGGTCGTTGAAGGCGAGCACGCTGTTCGTGCCGCCGCCCTCCACGTCGGACAGTGCGTCGCGCACCCGCCCGAGTCCGGCCGTGTCCTCGCGCAGCACGGCGTTGACGGCGACGACGGTGGACACCCACACCCGATTCGCACCGGTGGCGATCTGGCGGTCGGCGCGCCACAGGTTCGGGTCGGGCGTGTAGTGCCGTACGGCGGTGTTGATCCGGGCCAGCCGGTCCGTACCCAGGACGCCGTGGAGCAGGACGGCGGTGTCGTTGAGGGCGAGGGCGGCGCCGATCTCCCAGTCGTAGTCGTTGTCGAAACGGGGATGGGCCGGCCCGTAGCGGCGGTCGAGCAGCCAGTCGAGGGAGTCCGTCAGCAGCCGGGCGACGGCGGGATCCGCGTGCTGCGGAGTGCCGGGGACGGCCCAGGCGGTGGCGAGGGAGGCGAGGCGGCGGAAGGAGGAGGAGACGTGGTTCGAGAGGGTGGTGCTGGTCAGGTCGGGCCACAACCCGTCGGTACGGGTGGGATCCAGCCCCTTCGCGGCGCTGGCCCCCACCCGCCCGACCCGGCCGACGGCGGCGACGATCAACGGATCGTCGAGATCGAGCCCTGGCCCACCGGTAAGCAGCCGGTGCCAGCGGGCCCGAAGGGCGGAAGGGGAGTCGTCGGCGGGCTGGGCGGCGTGAACGGAGGCCGGGAGCAAGGCGGTGGCACCGGCTACTGCGGCTCCCCACAGGACGCTCCGCCTGGACGTGTGCTCGTTCATCATGCTCCCTAAGACAGACTGAGGGCGCCCCTTCAGGGCGCGGGGCTGTATCGATATGCGGCTCCGCCGCGTGGGCGCGACCAGCCACGAATCACCCGCAGATTCCAACCGCCCATCCGGCGGACGCTCGGCTTCGGGTTCGGCCCTCACCCGAGCACCCTCCTCTCGACCGCCGAAGCAAGCGCCCCGTGCCCCGCTGCATTCGGATGCAGATGGTCCCCGTTGTCATAAGCGGGCAGCAGCCTCGCGGGCCGGGACGGATCCCGTACCGCCCGATCCAGATCGACGACCGCGTCGAAAACGCGACCGGACCGCACCACCCGGTTGACCTCCCCCCGTACCGCTTCCGCCTCGGGGGTCCAGCGGGCCCACCCCTCGAAGGGGGTGATCGTCCCGCCCGCCACCCGCAGCCCGGCATCGTGCCCGCGCACCACCAACTGCCGGTACGCGGCGAGGAATCGAGCCGGGTCCCGCTGCTCCGGCGCCTGCTGGAGGTCGTTGACCCCGAGCGCGACGATCAGCGTGCGCAGCCCCGGCAGCCCGCGTACGTCACGGTCGAAGCGGGCCTGTCCGCCGGGCCCGAACCGTACGTCGTCGAGCAGCAGCCGGTTGCCGCTGATCCCGAGGTTGGCGACGGCCGCCCCGGGGAAGCGACGGGCGAGCTGGTCGGGCCAGCGCAGGTTCGCGTCGTCCGGGGTGCCGACGCCCTCGGTGATGGAGTCCCCGAGGACGGCCACCGAGGGCCCTGAAGCCGCCGACGGCCCCGAAGTCTCCGCCACGTCCACGCCGTTGAGCAGGAACACCGAGGTGGTGCGCACCCCGTCCAGCCAGTGCGAGGCGTGCGTGTGGCGGTGGAACGACAGCGGCCCGGTCGGCCCAGGCAGCCGCGTCTCGACCGTCAGGTCCGACCCTGCCGCCACTCGCAGCCCCGCCACCGGATCGCTGGTCAGCGAGGCACCGGCGTACAGCCACGTCTCGCGTTCCCCGCCGAAGGTCACCGGCCGCCCGCCGGCCGTCACAGGGCCGATCCGTACGGGTACGGCGCCGAAGGCGTGCCCGTACCGCAGCCGGACGCGCCCACCCGCTGACAGCCGCAGCGTCGCACGGAACAATCCGTGGGTGACCCCGCGGTACGCCACCGAGTCGGCCGGCAGCGGCGCGGTCTGGGCGGTGGCCCAGGAGGTGACCCAGGAGGAGGAGGGGTGGGGCCCGGCTCGACGAAGCTCCTCACCGGTCGCTGCCCGCGCCGGTGACCCGGCCGCCGTGGCGGCGGCGAGTCCTGCGGCCCCGGCGAGTCCTGCGGCCCCGGCGAGTCCTGCGGCCCCGGCGAGGATTCCGCGCCGCCCGAGAAGCCCGCCCGAGTCTGTCGTCTCTTCGGTCATGACGCGCACGCCCCGGTCGGCGCGTAGTCGGAGCCGTACGTCCCCACGGAGTCGCCGCCCGTGTTGCCGCTCATGGTGTTGTTGCAGACCGGGCCCTGCGGGGTGCGCATGAACTTGATGCCGCCGCCCCCGTTCCCGGTGATCGTGTTGCCGTAGATCCCGGTGTGCGTCCCGTCGGTGGCGGTGTCCCCGCCGAGCCGGATGCCCGCGCCACGGTTGCCGTGCACGGTGTTGTAGCGGAACGTATTGCCGCTGCCGCGTGCGTCGAGGCCGCCCGAGCTGGTGTCGCGCTGGCCGGTGCAGTTGTTGTGCTCCACGAAGTTGGCCGTGGAGTTCTCCTTCACGTCGACGCACTCGTTGCCGCGCGTGTCGATGGTGTTGTGGTGGATGCGGTTGCCCCGGCTGACGTCGGGCGCGGCGTCCGGAGCGCCGTTCTGGCCCTGCTGCTCGGGGGCGGTGCCGAGGTAGATGCCCTCGCCGTTCTTGCCGCCGCCGCCGAACTTGAAGTCGGCGACGCCGCAGTTCGTGATGGTGTTGCCGGAGACGTCGGCGCCGGTGACGAGATAGCGCAGCCGTACGCATTCGTCGGCCGCGTTCTTGAAGGTCATCCCGGTCATGCTCAGTCCGGACACGCCGTCCCCTGGAGTCGTGCTCATGACATATACGAGCTTGAGCCGGTAGCCCTCCACCGCGTCGGCCGCGCCGTGGAGTCCGTCCACGGTGAAGCCTTGGAGGACCGTCCCGTCGTGCTGCACCTGGACGATGCGGGCGTTGCCCGCGCCCTTGACCACGGCGGTCGCCGGGCCGGTGACGGTGACTCCGGCGCGCCGGGTCACGAAGTCCTGGCGGTACGTGCCCGGGGCGAGCCGCACGGCCGCACCGGTCGGCGCCAGGTCCAGCGCGCGCTGCACGGTGGCCAGCGGACTCCCCGACGTCGTACCGGAGTTGGCGTCGCTGCCGGAGGGGCTGACGTAGTACGTGGTGGCGAGCACGGGAGAGGGCGACGGCAGGACCGCGAACGATCCGGCCGCGAGGGCGGCGGCGAGTGTGGTGGTCAGCAGACGGCTCATGACTGTGCCTCCGGGGAGTTCGGGGAACTTGGAGAGTTCGGGGAACTTGGGGACGAGGGCCGGGGATCGGCCAGGAACAGGGCGAGAAGTACGGGCACGCTCGGACCGAGCAGCAGGGGCCCGAGCGGTACGACGAGAGAGAGCACGGACGCCGAGATCACGGCGCCCAGCAGGGCCGTGCCACGGCTCACCGAACCGAAGGCGAGCACCAGCGCCCCGCGCGTCCACCCGGCCGGCGAACCCTCGGGCTCCAGCCCGGCCCGCGCCGCCAGCGCCACGTGGTGCACGACGAAAGCGGCCCCGACACCGGCCTGCGCGGCCAATACCAGAAATGCCACCACGCTCGAACGGCCCAGCAAAGAAAGGGAGTTGGAGAGGAGGAGCACGGCAGCCGCCGTGGCGAGCAGCCCGTGCCGCCACAGTGCGCGCCAGTAGCGCGGGAAGGCGGCGAACACCCCGGCGAAGCACCGGCCGTCCCCGTCCACCCGCCACCGCTGCAGTGCGTACGCCATCGCCGCGAGCGCGGGCAGCCAGGTCACCACCCCGAGCGCCAGCACGGCGAACGCGGCACCTGCCGCCGCCGGATACGCGACGTACTCCAGCCTGCGCAGCAGCGTCGGCCAGGTCCTCGACAGCTTGGCGGGCGTGAGCGTGGTCGTCGTCATCGTCGGTGCACCGTCCTGTCGAGGGACCCCGTGAAGGGCTCCCGAACGTCGAGAATCAGCCGCCCCCGCACCACCACCCGCGTCGCCAGGACCACGGTCACTGTGCCACCGCCACCCCCGCCGTCATCGGAACCGGAGAGCAGCACGGCCGCCGCGTCGGCGGTCACCCGGTCGGTACGGATGCGCCGCTCGACGGGCGAGAGCAGCACGCACTCGTCACCGAAGTCCACCCCGTACGCCTCCCCGTACCCCTCCTCGCATGCCACCTCCCGGCCGGTCGGCGCGTCCCCCGGCTCCACGGCGGTGAGGAAGTGCGTCCGCCGGGTGCGGGGCGTGGTGGTGCGCAGGGTGTGCAGGGTGCGGGTGAGGTGCAGTTCCGGTGTGCTGGACGTCGGATTGGCCGTCACCTCCGTGACCGTGGCACCGACCTCGGCGTCGTACGGGGCGAACCTGCGCACCCGGGCCCGCGCCGCCCCGGCCCGTATCCGGTGCTCGGCCGGCGCCGTGTCCGGGTCGACCCCTTCCGCCGGACCGTCCGTCTGGAGCAGGAACGTCCAGGCGCGGTCCGCCTCCGCCTCCGCGAGGTCGAGCAGCACCAGCCGCCCGGACGGCGTGAACACGAGGGTGCGGTCCAGCCGCCGCATCCCCAGTGCCGGGTCGTACATCGCGGCGATCTCGGCGGTCGCGTGCGCCCAGCCGGGCCCGCTGCCCTCCGTCACCAGCACGTCGCGCTGCCGCGCGCGGCGCTCGTAGGGAATGTCCTGGTAGACGTGGAAGCGGTCCTCGTCGGCGAATCCCTGCCCGTCCACCAGTAGCAGATTGTGGTGCGCGGTCAGTTTGCGGTTGCTGTAGCCCTCGTCCACGGCCAGGAAAGCGCCCTGTGACACCAGCACGAAGGACCCCGAATCGGGGTGCTGGTGACCGGTGTTGAGGGTCTCCCAGCCACTCTCCGCGCGGTGCTTCGCCGCTGCCTCCCACGCCTGGTGCCCTCCACCGGGGCTCGCCTTGAACGACACCAGGTGCGCTCCCGCGTCCCATCCCGTACGGGCGGCCACGAGCCCCAGGTCTGGGAAGTACGCCCGCAGTTCGGCGGGCTTGCGGGCCGGGACGGACGGGTCGTACCAGAGGTACTCCAAGTACGCCTCCGGCAGGATGCCCGGCCGCACCCCGCTCTCCGCCGCCTCCTCCCACAGCAGTTCCTCGCTCACCAGGTCGCCCAGCCACTGCGCCTCGGCGATGCCGAAGCGGGCGGCCAGCCGGTAGTACAGGGCGGCGCTGTGCCCGCTGCGCCGGTCGTGGCAGTCGCCGTGAGCGACCTGGGCGGCGAAGCCGGGGGTGCTCTGGTGCAGGCGGAATCGGAACGTGTTCGCCATGAACCCGCCTCGCCCGGCATGCCCGCCCCGCTCCCACCAGTCGACGCCCTCCGCCTCCTGGAGCAGATCGAGGTGTGCGGCGAGCCAGGGCACGCCGTAGCGCCAGTAGACGACGCCCTCGGCGTGCGAACCGTCGGCGGGCAGCAGGTCCAGGACCCGGCCCAGGTTGGCTTTGGCGCGCTCGGTCCACTCCTCCTTGCCCAGTACGTAACCGGCCGTGGCCAGGCCCGCGTAGCAGATCCAGTTGTGGTTCTGCCAGTACGAGGAGGACCACCAGCGGCCCTCGGTGGCGAGCGCGAACTCGTACAACCGCCGCCCCTGCAAGAGGAGTTTGTGGTGCAGCAGCGCCCGCAGGTCCGGGTCGAGCGCGTCGCCGAGCCAGTGGTACGAGAGGGACAGGCCGTGCAGCAGCCAGGCCGCGTCCAGGTCGTGGTCGGGCATGTGCGCCTTGCCCCAGTGCGGCAGGCGCACGGCGGCCCTGAGCCAGCGCTCGCTCTCGGCGAGGTGGGCACGGTCGCCGGTCAGCCGGTGGGCGAGGGCGGGGTTGGCGGCGGCGGGCCCCAGCCAGGTGATGCTGGCGGAGGGGTGGGCGGCGGGCGGAGTGCGGCCCAGGTTGCGGACGGCCTCCTGGAGCACCCGGACCCGCTGGGCGGGGCGCGGGCCGGGTGGGGGAGTGGCGGAGAGCAGCACGGTCAGCCCTCCTGGGGGTGGGTGGCGGCGGGCAGCGGGTGCGGGAAGCTGCGGCCGTCGGCGAGTTCGACGCGCACCGCGCTCCCGGTCAGCCTGACGCCGGCCACCGCGGGTCCGGCGTCGGCCGCCTGATAGACCGAGACGAAGGTGACCAGGTCCTCGGCGTACGCGGTGAAGTCGACCCAGCGGGCGGCGCGTTGGGGATCGTCGGCGGGCCCCGGAGCGGGTCGTGTGAAGGGGCGTACCGGCGCGGAGGCGGCGTGCCACCCGTGCAGGGTCTCCTCCCCGTACCAGAGCGTGCGCACGGGCCCTTCCGCCTGCACCTGCACATCCAGTGCGGTGCCGGGCCGCAGCTGTGCGGTGATGCGCCGCTCGCCGCCCCGCTGCGGCCTTACGGTCAGCACGTCGACCAGATAGCAGGAGCCGGCCTCCACGTGCCGTACCGCCCGCACTCCCTCGTACGCCTCCGTCACCTCGGCCGTCACCGACACGGGGCCTGCGGTCAGCAGCCGCCCCGTGCACTCGGCCTGCTCCGCGCCGTCCACCCGGAACGCGGGGTGTGCGGCCGTGGAGGCGTACAGGTCGCGGAACTCCCCCTGCTGGTAAGGGACTTGACCAGGATCCGGCTGCCACGGCGTCCGCGCGCCGTACAGGTACAGGGCCAGCTTGTCACGGTGCCCGTGCGAGCCGCCGTGCGGGCCGAAGTCCAGCAGGGCCTGCACGCCCGGCGCGCGCACGACCGCGTATCCGGCATCCCGGAAGACGTGCACCGGGCCTGGCCCGCCCGTGCCCTCCACCGTCAACGGCGGCCCCGCGAACCAGCCGCCCAGCAGCCTGTCCAGTCCGTCGTCCGCCTCGCCCAGCTCCTCGCGGGCCGCCCGCGCCACCGCCGCCAGCCGCGGAGCGTGCACGAACTGCCCTGCCAGGGAGCAGAGTTCGAGCCACTCCAGGGCCAGTGGCCGGCGCAGGTAGGGGCCGTCGTGCAGTGCGGGCAGCAGACCGCCGTCCGTACTGATGCGTTCCAGGACCCGCGTCATGCCCACGACGAGATCCGCCACGTTCGCCGGGAGGGCCGCGGGATCCGTGCCGCGCAGGGCGAGCAGCGCCGCCCGCAGCACGAAGCCGTGGTAGTAGGTGCTGCCCTCCCACTCCCAGCCGTCCGCCGCCACGGCCGCCCGTAGCTGCGCGTACACCCCTGATTCGCCGTCGAGCCAGGTCTTCGCGCCGTCCCACGGCGTCCCGCGCACGGCGCACGCCGCCCGGCCCGCGGCGATGCCCGCCGCGTTGTGCCAGGCGGTGTAGTTGGACGCCAGGTCGCCGCGTGCCACGAGCACGTCCCGGGCCTCGGACGCGGCCTGCTCCAGCCGGTCGAGCAGCGGGAGTACGGCATCGAGTCCGGCCGGTGCGCCCGTCTCGGCGAGCGTCAGCACGGCATGCCCGATGTTCACTGCCCACAGCGAGTCGGTCAGGGCCTGCTGGAAGAGCCGGCCCCGGAGCATCCACGCGGGCGTGTCCGGATCGAGCTGCGCCGTCAACTCCTCGTACAGCAGGGCGTATTCGGCCAGCCGCCGCACTGTCCCACTCCGGTCGCCCCGCTCGCCCCGGTGCGCCGACACCCGCAGGTGCCGGGCCCACGCCTGGTGCGAGAGCACCCGCCAGGCTCCGCGCACTGTGCCGGTGTCGACCCGGCAGCCGTACGAGCACCGGGCGCCGCCCCCGGGGAAGACCCCGCCGAGCAGATCGCCGTGGACGAGCTCGACGCCGTGGGCGGGGCAGACGTACGCATGCCACCAGCCGCCCCGCTCGCGCGGTATCGACCGCGCTCCCCTCCCGGGCTCCGGGCTCAACGCGGCCATACGCCACCGTCGATGTCCACCGTGCTGCCGGTCAGGAAGCCGGAGGAGGGGGAGGCCAGGTGCACGACGGCCGCCGCCACGTCCTCGGGGGTGCCGGCCCGGCCCACCGGGATGCCCGCCTCCATCGCCTGCTGGGCGTCGGGTGCGGTGAACGTGTCGTGGAAGGCGGTGCCCCGGATGAAGCCGGGCGCGACCGCGTTCACGGTGATGCCCGCCCCGGCGACCTCCTTCGCAAGCCCCTTGGTGAAGCCGCGCACCCCTGCCTTGGCGGCTGCGTACGCCACCGAACCCGGGCCGCCGCCGTTGTGCGCGGCCAACGAGGACATCGTGATGATCCGCCCGGCCCCGGAACGCGTCAGGTGGGGGAGCGCCGCCCGGCAGGTGCGGAACGTGGACGTGAGGTTGGTGTCCAGCACGCGTGCGAAGTGGTCGTCCGACATGTCGGCGACGGGCCGGCGGCCCACCAGGTGGCCCGCGTTGCAGACCAGGACGTCGAGACCGCCGAGGAATCCGGTGGCCTCCTCCAGGAGGCGGTCGACCTCCGCCGTCACGGTGACGTCGGCGCCGAACGCCTTGGCCCGGCCGCCCAGCGCCTCGACGGCGGCGACCGTCCGCCCGGCCTCCTCGGCGGAACTGTGGAAGTGCACGGCGACGTCGGCGCCGGCCTCGGCGAGCGCGACGGCGATGGCCCGGCCGATGCCGTGCCCGGCGCCGGTGACCAGCGCGCGGGCGCCGGTGAGTGCAGGAGACATGGGAAGAGTGCCTTTCCGGAAGTGGTCAACTGGGTGAGGAATAGGGCTACTTGAGCCCGGCGGTGGCGAAGCCCTGCACGAAGTACCGCTGGCCCAGCAGGAAGAGCGCCACCATCGGCAGGGTGGCCAGGGTCGTCCCGGCCATCAGGTAGTGCCACTGGGTGTTGTTCTCGGTCTGGAACACCGAAAGCCCCACCTGGATCACCCGCAGGTCGTCGGAGCGGGTCACCAGCAGCGGCCACAGGAAGTTGTTCCACGACGACTCGAAGGTCAGCAGCGCCACCGTGGTCAGCGCCGGCTTCACCTGCGGCGTCATGATCTGCGCGTAGATGCGGAACTCGCTGAGCCCGTCGAGCCGGGCCGCCTCCTCCAGCTCCACCGGCAGGTCCAGATAGAACTGGCGGAAGAGGAACACCGCGAAAGGAGTCACCGCCCCCGGCACGATCAGCGCCCACCAGGTGTCCAGCCAGCCGCTGCCGCCCTGCCCGAACAGGTCGTTGCCGCCGGACAGCGGCATGAAGCGGACGATCAGGAACTCCGGCAGCACCTTCGTGTACGTCGGGATCATCAGCGCCGCGACGAAGCAGTAGAAGATGAGGTCGCTGCCCCGGAACCTGAGCCGTGCCAGCGCGTACCCGGCCATCGAGGCCACCACCACGTTCAGCACCGTGTGGCTGAAGGCGATGATGAAGCTGTTGCGGGCGTACGTGGCGAACGGCGCGGCGTCGAAGGCGTCGACGTAGTTCCCGAACACCCACTGGGAGGGCAGCAGCCCCGCGTCCTGGGACGCGATCTCCGCCGGGGTCTTCAGCGAGGTCAGCACCATCCACACGAACGGCACCACCATCAGCAGCGAGACCGCCGCCAGGCCCGCGTGGAGCGCGATCCGCCCCGCGGACACCGGCCGCTCGGCGACCGTGTCGCGTCGTTGCTCGGCCGGTTGCCCGGCCCGTCGCTCAGCCGGTGCCACGGCTGCCTCCCATGATCCGCCGGTTGACCAGGGTGAAACCCATCAGCAGCACGAACAGCACCAGCGACTGTGCGCAGGCGTACCCGATGCGGAACTCCCGGAATGCCGACTTGTAGATCTCGTACGTCATCATCGTGGTGCTGTGCGCGGGGCCCCCGTCGGTGAGGACGTAGATCTGGTCGAAGGACTGGAACGCGGTGATCATCGATGTGATGAACACGAAGAACGTGGCGGGCTTCAGCAGCGGCAGCGTGATCGAGAAGAACTGCCGCCGTCGTGAGGCGCCGTCCACCGACGCGGCCTCGTACAGCTCCTTCGGCAGGCCCTGGAGCGCGGCCAGATAGATCAGCATCTTCATCCCGATGCCCTGCCAGATCCCGACCAGGATCACCGAGGGCATCGCCCACGACGTCGACGACAGCCAGGCGGGGCCCTGAACGCCGAGGAAGCTCAGCAGGGTGTTGAGCAGCCCGTTGCCCGGATTGAAGATCCACAGCCAGACCAGGGCGATGGCGACGGTCGCGGTCACCTGCGGCAGGAACACCGCCGTGCGGAACACCCCGCGCGCCCGCAGGCCGGAGTTCAGCGCCAGCGCCAGCAGCAGCCCGAGCCCCATCCCGAAGGGCACGGTGAAGAAGGTGTAGACGACGGTGTTCCAGATCGACGTGCGGAACACCGCGTCGCCGAGCATGTCCCGGAAGTTGTCCAGGCCCACGAAGCGCGGCGCGCTCAGCACGTCGTACGAGGTGAAGGCCAGGACGAGCGTGGCGAGGACCGGCAGCCCGATCCACAGCGCCGCGTGCAGCAGCGCGGGCGCGACCATCAGCAGGCCGGCCCTGCGGCGCCGCCGTCCGGCAGCACCGCCCTTGTGTCGAAACGTTGGTGACGGTACGTCAGCATCTCGGTCGGAGGACGAGACCGGCGGCGGCCCGGACGGCAGCGCCTTCACTACGGAGAGGGCTCCCACGGCGATCCCTCCTCACGTCCGCGCGATGGCGGCTTCGGCCAGCCTGCCGAGTTCGGCGATAGCGGCGGCCGCCGACTGGCCGCCCACCACGGCGGGCTCCAGCGTCGGCTTGATCTTCTCCCTGATCTCCATCCAGGCGGCGGAGCCGCCCTCGGAGCGGGCGTTGCCCAGGTTCCGCAGGGACAGGTCGACGAACTGGTTCTCCTTGACGTAACCGGCGCCCGCGGGACCCACTTCGCGCAGCCCCGGCACCGAACCGCGCTGCTGCGCCGTGGCGAGGATCGACTCCGGCCGGGCGAGGTGTTCGACGAGGGCGCGGGCCGCCGCCGGGCGGGTGCTGCGCGCCGACTGGGTGACGAGGGTGCCGCCCTGGAGCATCGCGGGCTGCCGGTTCCCGAGGACGAAGGAGCCGACCTTGTCCCCGGCGATCAACTCCGGGTTCTCCGCCTTCAGTTGCTTCCACAGGGCGCTGGTCGTCATCATCATCGAGGCCTTGCCGGTCTGGATGTTGGTGGGCGACCCGACGCTCGTCTTCTTCGCGTAGTCGGCGGACCCGTCGGCGACGAGGTCCTTGAAGAACTGGAGCGCCTCCACCCCGCGCCGGTCCGTGAACAGCACCTTCTTGCCGTCCGCACTGAACAGCGACCCGCCGTTGGCGAACAGGAACGTCTCCCAGCACTGCCGCAGATCGATCGAGAACGGGTCGAACCCGATCCGCCCGCTGCGCGTCAACTGCTTGGCCACCACTCGGAGTTCGGCCCAGTTCTGCGGTGTCTTCCGCACGCCCGCCGCAGCGAAGTGGTCCTTGCGGTAGACGACGATGCGGGTGTCGAGCACCACCGGCAGTGCGTACAGCTTCCCTTCGTGCCGGGACGGCTCCAGCACCCGCTTCTCGTACGCGTGCCGGGCGGCCAGCGACTCGGGAAGCTCGGCGATCGCCTTCTTGGCGGCGAACGGCGGGATCCAGCCGACGCCCATCATCAGCACATCGGGCAGCAGCCCGCCCGCGAGCCCGGTGGTGATCTTCTCGTTGAGGTGGGTGTACGTCGTGTAGTCGACGTTCACCTCGACCTTCGGATACTTCTTCCGGAACCCGCCGAGGATCTCCCCCTCCAGCAGCTTCTTGCCGTCCGCGCCTTCGAAGATGGGGGTGAGCAGCGTGATCCTGCCCTCGGCCGGACCGTCCGCCGAGCCGCCCGCCGCACCCCCGGCGCCGCAGCCGGTGACCGCCGCGGCCGTGCCTGCGGCGATCGCGGCCAGCACCGATCGTCTGTTGAGTTCCATGGGACACCCCTTTTGAGGTGGAGTTGGTGGATCGATCCAGCGCATGGGGCCAAGTCCTGACGTGAAGCCGCCGGTAAATCGATGCACTGATGCTAAGAACGGGTTACGGGGCCGTCAACAGCTACCGCACAAGAATCTTTCGGCCCCTCAAGGGCTGTACCGGTAGAGGGAGTTCAGTAAATCGGTACACTTGTCGACGTACACACACGCCGAGCCGGAGGTGGCATGAACGGGGTAACGATCCATCAGGTGGCGGAAGCCGCAGGGGTGTCCGCGAGCACGGTGTCCAACGTGCTCAACGGCCGCGCCGAACGCATGCAGCCCGCCACCCTCGCCCGGGTCGAGGAGGCGATAGAGCGGCTGAGCTACCGCCCCAACCGCGCGGCCAGGATGCTGCGTACCGGCAGGATCAAGGTGATCGGCCTCATCGTGCCCTCGGTCGCGAACCCCTTCTGGGGCTCCCTGGCAAGGGAGTTGGAGGCGATCGCCCTCGCCGAGGGCTACCACGTGCTCCTGTGCAACAGTGAGCGCGATCCGGCCCGTGAGCTCAAGTACGGAGAGGAACTGCTCGCCGACGGCGTCAGCGGAGTGGTCCTGTGCTCCTCCCTCCCCTCCCTCGACCACGTCGCCCCGCTCCTCAAGCGAGGCCTGAAGATGGTCGCCTTCGACCGCAGCGCCCAGGCCGGGGACCCGCCGTCGCTCGCCAGCATCAGCGTGGACAACGCCATGGGCGCCGAACTCGCCACCCGCCACCTGCTCGAACTCGGCCACCGCAGACTCGCGTTCGTCTCCGGCTCCGTGCACAGCGTCAACCGGCGCGAGCGCCTGCGAGGCTTCCGTACGGCACTGGAGGAAGCGGGACTCGACCCCGCCGAAGCACTCGTCCACCCGGGCGCCGCCACCACCGAGTTCGGCGACAAGGACGCCGCCGAACTGGGCCGCGCGGCAGCCCGCGAACTGCTCGCCGGCCCCCGGCCGCCCACCGGCTTCGTC
>NZ_JBSGZD010000066.1:20804-31708 GCF_053610825.1 Streptomyces sp. NPDC054863
GCATCTGCCGGGGCGCCAAGGACGCGGGCCTGACCGCGGGCCGCGACATCTCCGTCGTCGGCTTCGACGACATCCTCCTCGCCGACCTCTTCGAGCCCCCGCTGACCACGGTCCGCCAGCCGCTCCCCGAGATGGCGGCGGAAACCTTCCAGCAGCTCCGCTCCAGCATCGAATCCACCCCGGCGGCGGGCCGCTCGCTGCTGATCCGCCCCCGCCTGGTCGTACGGGAGTCGACGGCTGCGGCGCCACGAAGCGAGTGACGACAAGTGCATCTGTCGCTGATGAGTAGTGACAGTTTCACTTGTCACGTACGTCTGTCGACAGGTAGGCTTGTCGCATGGACAACAGTGCAGCGATCCCGACTCCCGACAAGAACGACGACGCCTTCTGGTCCGCCGTGACGACCCTGGTGGAGCCCGCCTGGAGCGAGCCCACCGGGGACGACTCGTTCGCCATGGACGACAAGGTCCTCGACGCGGTCCGGGCCCTGGCCGAAGGGATCTCGACGCGCGCGCGGGCCTACCGCGCCGCGGGCAAGCACTTCGACGCCGCGCTCATGGCCTCGCCCGATGTGCAGCTGGCGATGCTGCGGGCGCTGTACGAAGCCAAGCAGTCCGTCGAGCGGCTGGCGGAGAGCGCCGCCACCGCGGCCGGCCGAAGCGGCGCCAGCTACGGCCAACTCGGCGCATCCTGGGGCGGGTTGAAGCGTCAGTCCGCCCGGCTCAAGTGGCCGCACGCGGTGGTCAGGAGGTCCGCGGGCGAGTCGGTCCCGCTCAGCTACGCGGGCGGCGAAGCGGTCATTCACCACGACCCGGATGCCGACGCCTGGTGGTACGTCGCCACCGGCGCGGACGGGCAGGAGGAAGAGTCCGCGGCCGTGGACCGGACGTCGGCCGAGGCCGTCGCGCGGGCGACCGAATTCCTCCTGGCGCACGTCAAGCCCGCTGGAACAGCGCGCTGATCCAGCGGACTCGACCGTCGGCCCGTTGCTCAGCGCCCGTCCAGCAGTGGACCCAGCGCCGCCGCCAGGCGCTCGTACTCCTGGGGCACGTTGTAGATCTGTCCGCTGACCCGGATGCCGCCCCCGCCCGGCCAGTGCCAGATCAGCACCCGGAAGCCGAGCCGGGCCGCGATCTCCTCACGCAGGGCGCCGGCCTCCGCCTGCGTGCGGGCGAAGGCCGGCGGCAGGCGCAGGGAGCGCATCGGGAGCCGCTGGTCGGACGGCAGCGGGGTGACGCCGGGGAGGCGCGCGAGGAGTGCGGCCCCATGGTCGGCCAGGGCGCTGTTGTGGTCGCGTACGCGCGCGGGGCCGAGGTGCGCGAGCAGGTCGAGGCCGTCGGGGGCGGCGAGCCAGCCCGTGTAGTCGACGGTCGCCCGGTACTCGACCGAGCGCGGGAATCCGCGGTCGTCCTCCCAGGAGGGGACGGGCGCGGGCACCCGGTCCCGATGGGCGGGGGCGACGGTGAGAAGGGCGCTGCCCGGCGGTGCGTACGCCCACTTGTGCAGGTTCCCGAACCAGAAGTCGGGCTCCCCTGCCAGGGGTTCGGCCAGTGCACCGGGCGCGTGCGCGCCGTCGACGACGGTGACCACGCCCCGCTCCCTGAGGTCGGCGAGGAGGGCCGGGGTCGCGATGAAACGGGCGGTGGGGGAGCTGATCTGGTCGAGCAGGGCGACCCGGGTGCGCGGCGTGAGACCGGCGAGGACCGCCTTGCGCACCGCCTCCTCGTCGGGCAGTGCCGGGTCGAGGGCGACGGTGACGACGGCCCGGCGGGCGGCGGCTGCGACGACCGTGCCGTAGCCGTGGTCGGTCACCAGGACCTCGTCGTCGGGCGCCAGGCGCAGCGCGTCGAGGGCGAGGTTCGCGCCCTCGGTGGCGTTGGCGACGAGCGCGGCGCCCTCGGGGTCGGTGCCCAGAGCGGTCGCGATACGGGTCCTGGCCCGGGCGACCCGGTCGGGTATGCCGAGGAAGAAGGAGTCCGGATCGACGGCGGCCTCCTCCGCCAGCCGCCGCTGGGCGTCGGCGACGGGCACGGGAACGGCCCCGAAGGAACCGTGGTTGAGGTGCGCCACCCGGGCGCCGAGCCGGAACAGCTCGGCGCCGCCGGGGAACTTCTCGCCGCCGGGGAAATCGAGGTTGACCATGCCGCCGACCCTAATCCTGCGATGCGCCCCGTGGAACCGGTGCGCACCGTGCAACCGGTGCGCACCCTGGGACCGGGGCGCGTCGGGTGGAACACCGTCGGCCGTGCGGGCCGTACTCCCCGTCCGCCGTCCGCCGTCCGCCGTCCGCCGTCCGTCGACGGCAGCAGGGCGACGCCGTCAGCCGTGTTGGCCGGGCCGGTAGTCGCCCGCGGGCCGCTGGGCGATGACGTTCAGCCGGTTGAGGGCGTTGATGAGGGCGATGAGCGTGATCAGGGCGGCGAGCTGGTCCTCGTCGTAGTGCTTGGCCGCGTTCGCCCACACCTCGTCGCTGACCCCACCGGCGGCATCCGCGATGCGGGTACCCTCCTCGGCCAGCTCCAGGGCGGCCCGCTCGGCGTCGGTGTACACCGTGGCCTCCCGCCAGGCCGCGACCAGGTGGAGGCGGATCGGGGTCTCCCCGGCGGCGGTGGCGTCCTTGGTGTGCATGTCGACGCAGTAACCGCAGCCGTTGATCTGGCTGACGCGGAGCAGTACCAGCTCCCGGGTCGTGGGCGACAGCGACGAGTCCGCTATCGGCCTGCCCGCCGAGACGAGGTGCTTCAGGGACTTGAGTGCGAGCTCGTTGGAGAGGAGGTCGAGACGGGCTTGCACAGTGCTCTGCATGGTGGTGGATCTCCTTCGGGTACGGGGCGGCTGCCCGGGTGGACGGAACGGGTTCCCGTCCCGCCGTGTTCGTTCCAGCACTACGACGACGCAGCCCCGCGAAATGTGAGGCGGGCGCTTCACCTCACATTCCGGGGGCCTGTTCCGTCGTACTGATGACGACGGATCGGATGCGGCCGAAGGAGCAGCGACACCATGCGGAACGGCGACACCAGGCGGAACGGCGACACCAGGCGGAGCAGTGGCGCCGGACAGGGCAGGGGTGCCGGACAGGGCAGCAGCGCCGGACGGGGCAGCGACACCGTGCAGGGCAGCCTGGACGCGATCATGAGCGAGCGCCGTCAACTGATCAATCTCGGTTACCGGCTGCTCGGCTCCCTGGTCGACGCCGAGGACGTCGTCCAGGAGACGTACGCCCGCTGGTACGCCATGTCACGCGAGCAGCAGGAGGCCATCGAATCCCCGGGCGGCTGGCTGACCACGGTGGCCGGCCGCATCTGCCTCGACCTGCTCGGCTCGGCGCGGGCCCGGCGCGAGCGCTATGTGGGCGAGTGGATCCCGGAGCCGCTGCCCGACAGTACGGAGTGGCTCGGTGGACGGTCGGGCGGCGGGCCGGTCGACCCGGCCGACCGCGTGACCCTCGACGAGTCGGTCAGCATGGCGTTCCTCGTGGTGCTGGAAGCGATGACTCCGGCCGAGCGCGTCGCGTTCGTGCTGCACGACGTGTTCCGCTACCCCTTCGCCGAGGTGGCCGGCATCGTCGGCCGGACCCCGGCGGCATGCCGCCGACTGGCCTCTTCGGCCCGCCGCCGCATCCGCGACGCGCGCACGCCGACCCGGACCCCGGCGCCCCGACACGCGGAGATCGTGAAGGACTTCAAGAAGGCGTGGGAGGCCAAGGACATCGACGGCCTGATCGGCCTCCTCGACCCGGACGCCACGGGAATCGCCGATGGCGGAGGCCTGGTCAGCGCCGCGCCTCCGCTCTTCGGCAGTGAGCAGATCGCGCGTTACCTGGCCGATTTCATGGACCTGGTGCCCGGTCTGACGCTTCTGGAGCGCACGGTCAACGGGCGGCCCGGACTGGTGGTTCAGCACGAGGGGGCCGTGACGGCGGTGGTGGCGTTCGAGGTCGTGGGCGACCGGATCAAGCACTGCTGGGGAGTGCGGAACCCCGAGAAGCTCCGCTCCTGGACGACGGGCCGACCCGCGCTCCCGGTCTCTTGATGACGCCGTCACGGCCGTGATACTACAGGTGTAGTGTCCTTGTGGCGGCGGTGAAGTGCTGCCGCTGCGCCGCACCGCGTGTGGTGGCGCTGGACCGATCCGGGAGGGCGACATGGCGGGAACAGCGGTAGTCGTAGGGGCAGGAGTCGGGGGGCTCGCGACGGCGATCGGCCTGCGCCGCGCCGGGTGGACGGTGTCCGTGCTGGAGCGCCGCGACGCACTGGAGCGGTACGGCACCGCCTTCGGCATCCACCCCACCGCGCAGTCGGCGCTCGAACGCCTCGGCGTGGGCGAGGTGTTGCGCACGCGCGCGGTCCCCTACCGGGCCGCCCGGATCCGCACGCCGGAGGGACGGGTGATGGCGAGCCTCCCCCTGGAACGCATCGAGCGGAAGGCCGGCCGCCCCGAACTCCTCATCTCCCGCCCCTACTTGATCGACGCGCTCGTCGCCGCACTGGAGACCTTCGGCGACGTACCCCTCAAGCTCGGCGAGAATGTGGGTGACGTGGACTCACTGGCCGCCGGGAACGACCTGGTGATCGGCGCCGACGGAATCCGCAGTGCCGTCCGCACCGCGGCGTTCGGCCCGCGCAGCGCCCCGCGGAACATCGGGACCGTCGCCTGGATCGGCATCGCCGACTTCGAGAGCGGCGTCCACGGCGAAACCTGGGGCAAGGGCCGCTTCTTCGGCATGACCCCCGTCGAGCCCGGCCGCACCAACTGGTACGCCACCGTGCCCGGTGCCACGACCGCCGACGAACTGCGCGCGTACTTCGAAGGCTGGCACGACCCGATCCCGCGCATCCTCGCCGAGACCGACCCGGCCACCTGGACGCGCTACGAGATGCGCCACCTGTACCCGGCGCTCCCGTCCTTCGTCGCCCCCGCCGGTCCTTCCTCCCGTACGCACACCGCCCTGGTCGGTGACGCGGCGCACGCCATGACCCCCAACCTGGGCCAGGGTGCCTGCACGGCGATCCTCGACGCGGACTCCCTGACCAGGGCCGTCACCGCCCACGGCCCGACCGGCCTGGGCATCGCCCTGCGCACGTACGACTCCGAACGCCGCCGCAGCGCCCAACGCATCGCCTTCGGCTCCCGCAACCTGCACCGCTTCATGTCCACCCGGCACACCACGCTCCGCAACGCTTTGGTCGGACGGCTGCCGTAGGGCGGCGAGCGGGCCGTCCTAGCTCTGCCAGGTGCCCCGCAGTGCCGCGGCGCTGAAGCCGGGGCCGAACGCCGTCAGTACGCCGGTCGCGCCGTCCGCCGGGGGCTTGGTGTGGGTGCGGCGCAGTACGTCCAGGACTGCGATCCCGCCCAGGTTGCCGTTCTCGGCGAGTGACGTGTGCGAGTGGTGGGTGTGCTCGGGACCGAGGCCGAGGCCGTCGGCGACGTCGGTGATGATGCGCGGACTGCCGGGATGGATGACGGCCCAGGTGGGTAGGTCCTGGGGGCCCAGCCAGGCCAGGAGAGGGGGGAGCACGTCCGCGGCGGCGCGCATCGCCGCCTTCGTGGAGTCGAAGTGCAGGCCGGTCCTGTCGAGGCGGCCGAAGTAGCGGTCGGTGCTCTCGGGGAGGGTGTACTCCCAGGTGTCGCCGATGCGCAGGCCTGGCCCGAGAGGGCTGCTGGTGAGGAGGACCGCGCCCGCGGAATCCCCGAACAGGGCCCGGTAGATGATCGCTTCGATGCTGGTGTCGTGGGGGTTGGTGCAGACGCTGGATATCGCCTCGGTGACGACGACCAGGACGGTGCTGCCGGGACGGGCGGCCACCATGTCGGCGGCCCGGATCAGGGACTGGGCGCCGCCCGCGCAGGCCAGGGTGGTCATCGCGAGGTGGCGGACGTCGGGGCGCAGACCGAGCGCGTTGGTGAGGCGGACGTCCATGTTGGGGACGCCCCAACTCGTGGTGTGGCTGGTGATGACGGCGTCCACGTCGCCGGGCGTCAGGCCGTGGGAGTCCAGGACCTGACGGGCGGCTTGCTCCGCCATGGCGAGCGCGTCGCCGAAGGCGGTGGTCGTCCGCTGCTGGACGGAGGCCTCGTGGCTGAGGCTGGGGTGGTCCAGGGGACGGGTCAGATAGCGGGTGGAGACCCCGCAGTTCGCCACCACCCGCAGGAACGCCCCGAGCCGGGGGTGGTCGGCGTACCGGCGCCGGAGGTCCCCCAGGAGCTGCTCGGTGGTGATCTGGTGGCCGGCCAGTACCACGGAGGGACGGCTGACGAAGGCGCCGGTCATGGCTTCTCCCACTGGCGAAAGGGGCGGGTGGTGCGCTGGAGTGGCCACAACCTACGCGACAGTCACTCGGTTTTCCCCTGCGCGGCAGAGGATCTGCCGGGAGCGGTGCCGGGCTCGGGAGGGGCACGGCTCCACGGGAGTGGATCAGACGGCGCGGAGCGTCGGGATGCGGCCGGCCTGTTCCGCGCCCGGACGGTAGACCAGCACGATGATGCGGGCACCGGGCGCTGACATCGGCTGGGCCGCACACATCGTGACCCAGCCGAGCCCCAATTCCGGGTGGTTCAGGGGGCGTTCGTCACCGTCGGGGTGGATGTAGGCGACGCCCTGTTCGTACAGCGGGCCGGTGTCCGGGTCGGCGAGGACCTCGGCCTCGATGGCCCGCAGCACCTCGTCCTTCGGGCGGGCGGCGAGCGCGGTGCGGAGCTGGGGGAGCACGAAGGGTGCCCAGGCGGTCTCCCAGTCGGCGAGGACGTCGCGGGCGCTGTGGTCCAGAAGCATCCACCGCAGTGTGTTCGCCGGTGGCTTCCCGTGCGGGAAGAGACCGGCGAACGGGGCGTTGTGGGCGACGAGTTCCCACGAGCAGTCGGTGACGTACGCCATGTGGGACATCCCGTCGACGGCGTCCTGCCACGCACCGGGGACCTCCTTCCCCGAACGGGGGTAGAGCGGCCCGGGCGGATCGGACGCCCGAGCGAAACGGCACAGCGACACCCACTCCTGCTCGTTGAGGCGGAAGAGTTTGGCGACGTCGGCGAGGAGGTCGTGCGGGGGATTGGTGTAGGTCCCCGTCTCCAGGCGGTGGTAGACGCCGGAGGCCCGGTTCAGGATCCGGTCGACCTGCGACTGGGACAGGCCGCGGGCGCGTCTGCCCTGCCGGTTGGGAGTTCGGACAAATCCGTGGGATTCGGGGTCTATGCGTTCCCGGCGTCCTTTGAGCAGTGCCTGGAGGGCCGTCTTGTGGGTCATGCGGTTTTCTCCCCGCGCGTCAGCATGTGAACTCCCGTCAGTCTACAAATTCATACGGAAATTATGCCGAGAAACTGTACGAAGAAATACCAGCAGGGGTACGGCATCATCGTGCGTGGCAGTCCGCTCCGGCCAGCGCGTACACGGCGTGGAAGTGTTCTGTCTCGGGTTGGGATATCCCGGAATCTGCGTTCCAAAATGGGGCGTATCGATTCCTGAAGAAGGAATACCTGACCACCGGTTCATCCGGTGGGGAGGGGTAGGAGCGATCCGCCGTTTTCCGCCATCCTTGGCGGAAATTGCAGCACGGCGAATATTCGCGGCAGCCTCTCCCCGCCGGAACCGAAAAGGATCCTGCGGGTCCTACGCCTTCCCGAGCGAGCGCAGCCGGTCGGCGACGTCGAAGACGTTCACCCGCAGTGCCTGGATGTCCTGGATGAGATCGCGCCACGGCTCGTACTCGGTGCCCGGGTCCTCGCCGGAGGCGCGGAGGTAGGCGATCGCCACTGCGTACCCGAAGTACTCGTTGCGGACCGGCAGCGGTCTCAGCAGCACGATCTGCTCCAGCAGTGCGGCGGCCCGCCAGTACGCGTCCGGCGAACCCACCGCCGGCTGCGGGGTGTTGACCCGGTGCCGGGCGACCGCGGCGACGAGGGCCGAGTAGTCGAGGACGGCCAGTTCCTTGCCGAGGAGTTCTTCCTGCCGGTCGAGGAGCCAGCGGACGTCGATGTGCAGTTCCAAGGTCATGCCGCCCGGTGCGGACGGCGCGCGGCTGCCGGGAGGCCGCCGAAGTCGCGGTCGAAGGCCTCGGCGATGCCGGGCCGGGAGACGGCTTCGCGGAAGGCGGCGGTGGCGCGGCCCAGTGCGAGCTGGTTCTCCTCCTGCACGGCGAGCTCGGCGAGATAGGCGCGCACGCTCTGCCCGCGGGCGGCGGCGATCGTGGCGAACCGGTCACGGGTCTCGGTGTCGATCTTCACGGTGGTGTCGGCCATGTCCCGAGTATGCGCCCGTGACTACCCCTGCGAATACCGAAGCCGCCGGAGAACGCGCGTCAGGGCTCGCGCCGGTCGCCCTAGGATCGGGTCCCATGATCGTATGGCTCAACGGAACCCACGGCGCGGGCAAGACGACCACCAGTGCGCTCGTGCAGCAACTCCTCCCCGATTCACGGGTGTTCGACGCCGAGAAGGTCGGCGAGATGCTCATGGACATCACGCCCCGGCTGCCCTGGACGGGCAACTTCCAGCACTGGCCGCCGTGGCGTCCGCTCGTCGTCGAGACCGCCCGTCGCGTGCTCGACTACACCGGCGGCACCCTCGTGATGCCGATGACGGTACTGGTCGAGCAGTACTGGCGTGAGATCAGCGCGGGACTTGCCGAACACGGCGTCCCCGTACGGCACTTCGTCCTCCACGCCGACCGGGAGACCCTCCGCGGGCGCATCGAGGGGGACACCGTCCTCGGCATCTCGGATTTCCGCCTCGACCACCTCGACCCCTATGCGGAGGCGGCCCGTACCTGGCTCCACGCCGAGGCCGAGGTCGTCGACACCACGCACCTCACACCCGCCGAGGCCGCCCGGCAGATCGCGGAAGCGGTCAAGGGCTGAGGTCCGTTCCGCCTGCCTCGACGACGCCACCTGGCTCGGAGACGGAACCTGCCTCGACGACGCCGCCTGCCTCGAAGGCGGGGTCGCCCGGTGCGGTGCCCACCGGTGCGGCGCCCAGAGGCAGCAGCACGGGCCGCTTGGCGGTGCGGCCGTCGCCCGAGGACCGGCCGCGCAGCCGGCGGCCGAGCCAGGGGCCGAGGAAGGTGGCGGCCCAGCGCAGTTCGGCCGCCGCGGCCCGCAGTCCCGCGGGGACCTGCTGCGGCGGCAGCGGGAGCGTCCAGGCGTCGTCGCTGCCGGGCAGCCGGATGGCCTGGGCGATGGCCGCGGCGATCCGCTCGTGGCCGAGGGAGCTGGCGTGGAGCCGGTCCGGGCTCCACATCCGGGGGTCGGCGGTGACCGATTGCCGGCCGGTCTCGGCGACCGTCACCCCGTGCCGGCCGGCTGCGGCGCGGATGCGGGCATTGAGGTCGAACACCCGGGACCTGACGGGCCGGGCGAGGGGCACGATCTTCCCCACGTCGGGAAACGTCACGGTCACCACATGGGCCCCGGTGGCCGTGAGCGCGGCGAACATCTCCTCCAGGTGCCCGGCCACCTCCGCGGCGTCGAACCGGGGCCGGAGCAGATCGTTCACCCCGGCGACCACGGTGGCCAGGTCGGGGCGCAGGGCCAGGGCGGGCCCCAGCTGTGCGCTGCGCACCTGACCGGCACCCAGCCCCCGGACGGCCAGATTGGCGTACTGAAGCCCGGGGCTGACGACCGCGAGCCGCTCGGCGAGCCGGTCCGCGAAGCCCCGCAGGCCGGCGGCGTCGTCTCCGTCGCCGAGCCCCTCGGTCTGGCTGTCACCCAGGGCGACGTACCGCATATATGCGCCTGTGTGCGGATGTTCGCCCTTGCGCAGGTGTTCACCGCTCGGCACTGGTCGACTGCCTCTCCTTGAGTACGGCTGCGATCCGCAGGCACCAGTCCCGGTGCTCCCGCTCGAAGGCCAGGCCGCGCAGGCAGGTCAGATACGGGCCGATCCGCTCGCCGTGGCGCAGGAACTCCTCCTCGTCCGCATCGCCGCGCAACTGCCGCAGCAGCGTGCCGAGAAGCTCGATCTTTCCCTCGGCCGCGGACGCCCGTTCCCGCAGCTGCTCGATCACCGGGGCGGTGCCGATGCGGTCGGCGACCTGGACCTTGACGAGCAGGTCGTCGCGGATGAACGAGGGCTTCGACACGGCCTCGGCGAACCGCTCAAGCTCGGCCCGGCCCGCGTCGGTGACCTGGAACAGCCGCTTGTTGGGCCGGGTCTCCTGAATCACCTGCCGGCCCGCGACCAGCCCGTCCTTCTCCAGCTTGGTCAGCTCGGCGTACAGCTGCTGGGGCAGGGCGTGCCAGAAGTTCGCCACGCCGACGTCGAACGCCTTCGCCAGTTGGTACCCGCTGTACTCGCCGTCCAGCAGCGCCGCCAGCACGGCATGTCGCAAGGCCATCGAGCAGCCCCCTTCCCTTTCCTCGTCGCAACCGGCACCATACTCAAGAATCTGACTAGTCGCATTCTTGACTACACATGAGTACGAGTGAGAGTACGAGGAGGGGCCATGGAGGCTGCCGAGCGTTTCCGCGCCGCAGTGGAGAAGGGTGAACCCGCCGCACTGGAGGACCTGTTCACCGAGGACATCCGTCTCTACAGTCCGGTGAAGTTCACGCCCTTCGAGGGCAGGCCCATGGTTCTGGGACTCTTCGGCGTCCTGCTGCGCACCTTCGAGGACTTCCGCTACGTCGGGCACTTCGACGGCGCTTCCGAGACCAGCGCCGACGGTGAGGAAGCCCCGTCGGAGATCCTGCTCTTCCGGGCCACCGTGGACGGCAAGGAGATCCACGGCATCGACCTGCTCCACTTCGACGAGTCGGGCCGGATCAAGGAGTTCACCGTGATGGTCCGCCCCCAGTCCGCCGTACAGGCCCTGGGTCGGGCAGTGCTCACCGGATTGACGGCCGACGGCCTCGTCCCCGGCCCGGCGGAGAGCTAGCAGCCCGCCCCGGGTCCCGGTGCGGCCCGCCCGGGAAGTC